>CAYGQN010000180.1:0-8454 GCA_964351795.1 uncultured Gammaproteobacteria bacterium | reverse complement strand
TGGTGGATTCCTACCACTGCTCCCGCTACAACACCCAGACCCGGCGCCTGACCCCCGAGATGTTCACCGCGGTGGTGGCGCGGGCGCGGGCGCTGGCCTTCGATGAGTGAGCCCGGCGACACCCCGGCGCCAGCGCCGGTGCCCGCCGAGGACGAGGCCGGCCGCTTCGACGGCGCCGCTGCGGCCCGGCGCCTGACCACCCGCCCGGGCGTGTACCGCTACCTGGATGGCCGCGGCGACGTGCTGTACGTGGGCAAGGCGCGCAACCTGCGCAACCGCGTGGCCAGCTACTTCCAGAAGGGCGCCCAGCTCTCGCCCCGGATCCGCTCGATGGTGGCCCAGGTGGCTGGCCTGGAGGTGATGACCACGCGCACCGAGGGCGAGGCGCTGCTGCTGGAGAGCAACCTCATCAAGCAGTTCCTGCCGCGCTACAACGTGGTGCTGCGTGATGACAAGAGCTACCCCTACATCTACCTCAGCAGCGACCAGGACTTCCCGCGGCTGTCTTTCCACCGCGGCGCGCGCAAGGGGGCGGGGCGCTACTTCGGCCCTTACCCCAGCGCCGGGGCGGTGCGCGGCACGCTCAACCATCTGCAGAAGCTGTTCCAGCTGCGCTCCTGCGAGGACAGCTACTTCAACAACCGCACCCGGCCCTGCCTGCAGCACCAGATCAACCGCTGCACCGCGCCCTGCGTGGGCCGCATCGATGCCGAGAGCTACCGCGCCGACGTGACCAACGCGGTGTTGTTCCTGGAGGGCCGCAGTGCCGAGGTCATCGAGATGCTGGGCACGCGCATGGAAGCCGCCGCCGCCGCGCTGGACTACGAGCGCGCCGCCCGCTACCGGGACCAGATCGTGGATCTGCGCCGCGTGCAGCAGCGCCAGTACGTGAGCTCCGACGCCGGGGACGTGGACGTGGTCGCCCTGGCCCTGCGCGACGGCATCGCCTGCGTGGAGGTGCTGTACATCCGCAATGGCCACAACCTGGGCAACAAGAGCTTCTTTCCGGCGCACGTGGCGCAGGCCGGGCCGGAGGAGGTGCTCGCGGCCTTCATGTCCCAGTACTACCTTGGCAACAGCGAGCGGGAACTGCCGCGGGAAATCCTGCTGTCGGACCCGCTGGAGGAAGCCGAACTGTACGCACAGGAACTGGGCAACCGTGCCGGCGCCAGGGTGCGCATCGCCAGCGGCGTGCGCGGCGAGCGCGCGCGCTGGGTGCAGACGGCGCTGGAGAACGCGCAGATTGCCCTGGCCCAGCGCATCAGCGCCACCGATGACGCCGGCCGCCGCTGGGCGGCGCTGCGCGAGGCACTGGGCATGGACGAGGATCTCGCCCGCGTGGAGTGCTTCGACATCAGCCACACGCGCGGCGAGGCCACCGTGGCCTCCTGCGTGGTGTTCGGCCCGGAGGGAGCCATCAAGTCCGACTATCGGCGCTTCAACATCGAGGGGATCACCCCCGGGGACGACTTCGCCGCGATGAGCCAGGCCCTGCAGCGACGCTACCAGCGCCTGGTGGAGGAGGAGGCCGTGCTTCCGGACCTGCTGCTCATCGATGGCGGCAAGGGCCAGGTGCGCGCCGCCCGCGAAGTGCTGGCCGGGCTGCAGATCGACAGCATCGTCATCGTGGGCGTGGCCAAGGGCCCCACCCGGCGCGCCGGCCTGGAAACCCTGGTGCTGGCCGACGGACGCAACAGCCGTCACCTGAGCGCCGACTCCCCGGCGCTGCACCTCATCCAGCAGGTGCGCGACGAGGCCCATCGCTTCGCCATCACCGGCCACCGCCAGCGCCGCGGCAAGGGCCGCACGCAATCCTCACTGGAGACCATCGACGGCGTGGGTGCCAAGCGCCGGCGGGCGCTGCTGCGGCATTTCGGCGGCCTGCAGGGCATATCCCGCGCCGGCGTGGAGGACCTTGCCCAGGTGCCGGGGATCAGCCGCGCCCTGGCGCAGCGGATTTACGATACATTGCACGAAAAATAACCCCGGCCGGCATGAACATTCCCAACAGCCTCACCTTCCTGCGTATCGCCCTGATCCCGGTGTTCGTGGGCGTGTATTACCTGCCCGTGGCCTGGTCCAACGTGCTGGCCACGGCCGTGTTCACCGCCGCGGCCATCACCGACTGGCTGGATGGCTACCTCGCCCGGCGGCTGTCCCAGACCTCGCCGCTGGGGGCTTTCCTGGACCCGGTGGCCGACAAACTGATGGTGGCCGTGGTACTGGTGCTGCTGGTGCAGCGCCACCCGGACGTGTGGCTGGCCCTGCCGGCGGCGGTCATCATCGGCCGCGAGATCACCATTTCGGCCCTGCGCGAGTGGATGGCCGAGATTGGCCAGCGCAAGAAGGTGGCGGTGTCCAGCATCGGCAAGGTCAAGACCGTGGCGCAGATGCTGGCGCTCATATTCATGGTGTACGAGGCGCCGCTGCTGGGCCTGCCGACCTACGCCATCGGCTTCGCCCTGCTGTACCTGGCGGCGGTGCTGACCATCTGGTCCATGACGGCCTACCTGGCCGCGGCCCGCAGCAGCCTTGCGGACAGTTCGCCACGCATCCCATAAGTTGCCGTCTGTACTGGATAAATCCGGGCTTGACTGTTACCCGCAGCACAGTAAAATTGCGGGCTCTTCAGGGCGGGAATAGCTCAGTTGGTAGAGCACAACCTTGCCAAGGTTGGGGTCGCGAGTTCGAGTCTCGTTTCCCGCTCCAGTCTTCAATTTCGAAGAACCCCGCGCAATCCGGGGTTTTTTTTCGCCGGCAGGGTTACCCGCAGGTAACCCCGTCGCCCGGCAGCAGTGGTCCCGGGGCTGGATGGCAGAGTGGTTATGCAGCGGCCTGCAAAGCCGTGTACGCCGGTTCGATTCCGACTCCAGCCTCCATTTCCCGCCGTTTGCGAACGTCGCTCCAGGCCACTTGACTTGAGCGCATCGGCCCGTCACCGGGCTGTCGTCACTCCATACCTGGCACCCTGCGGTGTCTTTACCTTGGATTTGAAGGCGCGGATGGCATAACGCCCGAATCCGCGCCAAGCCTCGACATCACAAGCCTGGCGCGTCCAGCACGTATCAGGTCTGGTTTCCCGTGCCGCCCTTCGCCAGCCCGTGCTTCACCAGGATCCACATGACCGGATTGTCGAATGCGGCCGTGTCGTTTGTTTTGCGGCCAGTATTGCTGCATGGCAGACACAGGGCGCACATCAGTCTCGGCCTGGTCGCAGACCGGCCTCCCGTTCGGCCAGCGATGTGCCTGTTGGCGGTATGTTAACCTTCGCGCCGCCAGCGTTCCTGCCAAACGTCCACGCTGCTGGCGCCGCTGGAGATCAATATTCCATCCGTTCCATCTCCTTCTGAACTTCCGGAACTACGTAAGGAAACGTGATTGATGAATTTTTCTGCACGATTGACTGGCGGCCTGTTCGCCGCCCTCATCAGCCTGAATGCGAACGCGACCGCTGTGGTCTATCAGATTACCGGGGATCTGCTCGGGCAGTTTCTGCCCGTGACCTCCGACCCCGTCGCGGACTTGCTCGGCGTGCCACGCAACTCGAATACGAGTGTCCCGATCGGGTTGCGATTCACTGTCGATTTGGATTCGGCGCCGCTTGTCCTCACCAACAACGCGGTCGTGCAGGAATTCATTTACCCGAACGCGGTCACCAGCGTTGAGTTGTCTTACAACGGTGAGGCGTTTCAGTCCCTGCGGCCCCTGGCCGACCAGGAGATCATCATAGAAGTCACCAATTCCGTCGCGCCGACGGGCAATGACACGCTCGAACTCAAGCTCAATGCGGCAATCACGCAGCTGGTGGGCAGTGCTCTGTTTGATTCGCGTATCGTGCCATTCAACCAGACGATCAATGGCAACCTGGTTGAGAACGCGAGTGTGGCGCCAGCGAGCGTTTCATTCTCACTGCTTAAGGCGGGGGCGCTCGGTGATGGCTCGCTGCCGGGCCTGGACGGTGTGTTCGATTCGCCGACGCTGTTCGCCGTGAGCAGCATTATCGGCGCGGATTTCGGGACTGCAGTCGGTGCCGGCGGCGGGGCCGTGTTGTCGGGCAGTTCCCCGATTGCGAACCTGGATTTCTCGATAACCCCTGTTCCGGTGCCAGCAGCGTTTGTCTTCCTGCTGTCAGGGCTCGCAGGCCTGGCGGGTTATTCCCGGCAGCGCTGAAATGACAGGGCCGCCCGAAGGCGGCCCTGTGGTGGACTGCTTGCGGGGCGGGATCAGTGGCGACGGCGGGCCCGCAGGCTGCCGATCAGGCCCAGGCTCAGCAGGGCCAGGCTGGTCGGTTCCGGCACGTCCATGGCCAGGCCGCTGATTTCCACCAGGTCGATCTGGTGGTCCTCGTTACCCGTGCCGAAGCCCAGCAGGAACTCCAGCCCGCCGGCGCCGAAGCCCACCGGAATGCTGCCGGAGTGGTTCACGCCGTTCAGCGAGAAGTCCAGGCTGCCCGCCGTAAGGTCGAAGTCGTAAAAGGCGGTGGCGGGGTCGCCGATGTTCTGCACGATCGCGAACGGCGAGTCCGCTCCGAGGCAGAAGGTGAATGTGCTGCCGTTGGAGGTTGCGCCGCAGGCGGACTGGTTCATGGACCGGTCGCCGTCGAAGGACGTGAACGCCAGGAAGTCGGTGCCGTCCCAGAGGCCGTACCACAGGTCCGAGTCTGTCCCCAGGCGGGTATTGGTGATGGCCACGCTGCCGCTGCTGGCGCCGCTGCCACCGAAGCCGAGCGCGGCGAGGTCGATGCGCAGCGCCACGGACTCGCCTGGCCGGGTGGTGGTGAACTGCAGGCTGGTGCCGGCAACGGTACCAGGGCCGCTGGGCAGCGTGATGCCGGGCGTTGAACCCAGGTCCGCGCCATTGATCGTCATGACACCTGCCTGCGCCGTGAGGCTGGCGGCGGTGAGCAGCGTGGCTGCCAGCAGGGATGCGGTTGTTTTCATGGTCATCGTCCTCTTGTGGCTTCGTGTCCGATCAAGGCGCCGGACGCTACGGGGTGAAGCCTACGCGCCCGGACTGCCGGCTGACCGGAACTGGTGCCACAAATGGTTGTTGGAAAGGAAAATTCACGATTCGGGGCTGGTATTGCAGGCAGGGCAGGGTGGCAGTGTGTGCAGGCGGCCGTGGATGCTGCCCGCGCGGCGAGCGCATTGGCAGCGTCGCGCCGACTCCGCCCGGCGTGACGGCTGCCGGCCACGGTCCTCGCATCGAACTTGGCGGGCAGACCCGGGGCTGGCCGGGCAGGGGCCGCACCCGGGGTGGCAGCACCGGCTCAGAACAGTTCGACGTCGTCGGCGCTGTCTTCGGTGGTGCGGATCTCGGCCAGCGCCGAATCGATGGACTTGCCGTCCAGCACCAGTTGCAGCAGCTTCTGGTCGGAATCCAGCGTGAAATGGCTGCGTACGCGCTCGCGCAGGCTTTTCCATTCGTAGGGGTTGTAGAGCTTGTTCTGCTCGGAGATGAGATCGCCGAGGGCGGTCAGGCTGCTGGAGCAGTGCTGCAGGCGCTGGCTGAGCCGATCGTAGAACTGGAAGGCGACGATGGCGGAGTGCATGCGCTGGTTGATGCGCCCGCAGTTGTCTTCGATGGTGCTTCGGGGCGTACCCTCGGGCAGGTCTTCGGTGGCGGCCTCGATGGTCTGTACCGAGCTCACCATGCTGGTGAACGAATCGGTGAGGGTGGCCACCGAGTCCGAGCCTTCCTTCATGGCGTGCTGAATGCGCGCGATGGCCAGGTTCAGCATGATGACGGTCTCGCGGATCTGGCTCCAGTCGAGGTCGGGATGGTCGGCGCTGGAGGGTGTGGCGGTTCCGTGCGTGAGCGGTTCTGCAGTGGCCATGTGTGCTCCCGGTCTGGCGATTGAAAACGAACGCATTCCCGGTAGCGGCTGCCGCGCAGTGCAACTTGAACCGCGCCCGGGCCACAACGGCCCGGGCGCGCCGCCCTACTTGAACAGCTTGGAGGCCATGCCCATCAGGCCGGAGGCGCCGCCGACCGCGTCCAGCAGCGAGCCGCCCTGGCTGTTGCCGTCCACCAGCTCGGGCAGCATGCCGGCCAGGCCGGAGGCGGCGGTGTCGGTATCCAGCCCCAGCCGGCTGGCGAAGCCGCTGACATCATCGCTGCCGAACAGGTCGAAGATCCGCGACGCGGACAGCGCCTCGTTGCCACCGTCGCCCAGCCAGGACTGCGCCAGCGCGCCCAGGCCCTTGCCGTTGAGCCGGCCGAGGATGTCGCCAAGGTCGATCTGCCCGTCGGCGCCACCGAGCAGGCCGCCCAGGGCGCTGCTGACTTGGCTGGTATCGAGGTTGCCGGCGGCACCGCCGAGCTTGTCCATGAACAGGCGCGTGGCCATCTGCATGAGGTCCATTCGGAACTCCTTTCCTGAAGTTGGTTATCGGGGAGCCGTATGGTACCCCGCCGGGGCGGCCCGGCGGGCCGGTTTTGCGCTAGCATGCGCGGGCTCGCCCAGTGCAGCGCCCGGATGGCGAAATTGGTAGACGCAAGGGACTTAAAATCCCTCGACCTTTGGTCATGCCGGTTCGAGTCCGGCTCCGGGCACCAACTTTGAATCAACCGTTTACACTGCTTTCCTCGACGGTGTCTTCATCGCGGCTGGCATGATCCCGTGGCCTGGCAGCGCCTTCGTGGTGCCAGGAATGCCCCTCCTCGGTGGCGCCGGGAAGCTTGCGCGCATGGGACGGCCGGCTTGACCTTGGGTGACCGATAGGACTGCCCGTCGAGCACGAGGCAGCAGGCGATGTTGGCCTTGACATGCGTACGGAAAAGCGTACGTTTCTGACTACTGCCCAATGGAGCGTCGCCATGTCTGCAGTCACCGCAAGCGAAGC
Organism: uncultured Gammaproteobacteria bacterium; assembly: GCA_964351795.1. Taxonomy (GTDB): domain Bacteria; phylum Pseudomonadota; class Gammaproteobacteria; order JADZEE01; family JADZEE01; genus CAYGQN01. Next base: position 1,609 of record CAYGQN010000180.1, on the reverse strand, counting down.
TCGCGCAAATCTCTATCGCCTGATGGACGAGGTCGCCGAGTCCCATGATCCGTTGCTGATCACCGGCAAGCGAGGCAATGCCGTGCTTCTGTCAGAAGCGGACTGGAATGCCATTCAGGAAACCCTGCACCTGATGTCTGTTCCAGGAATGCGCGAGTCAATCCGCGAAGGCATGGAAATTCCCATCGACCATTGCGACGAGAACCTTGATTGGTGACCTGGCGGGTCGTCTACACGAAGCAGGCGCAAAAGGACGCAAAAAAGCTGGCTGCCGCAGGCCTGAAGGCAAACGCTCAAGCGCTGCCGGGTCTGCTGGCGGAAGACCCTTTCCGAAACCCTCCTGCTTTCGAAAAGCTTGTGGGTGATCTGAAAGGCGCCTACTCGCGGCGCATCAACATCCAGCACCGCCTCGTCTACCAGGTTCTGGAAGAGGAGCAAGTGGTCAAGGTGCTGCGACTATGGACTCACTACGAGTAGTTGAACGCACCGAGCGGTAGCGTCCACGTCGGCCCGAATTCCGCGAATCCCGGGAGAATTCCGGGACAGGTACGAATCGACACGATTCCGCACACGAATCCGGGACAGGCATGAATCCGGGACAGGCATGAATCCGGGACAGGCATGAGTCCGGGACAGGCATGAGTCCGGGACAGGCATGAGTCCGGGACAGGCACCATCCAGGCATTGTCCGCGGACATCGTGTCGATTATTCTCGACATATGGACATTGAAACCGCGGGCAGGGCGCTGGGGGCGCTGGCGCAGCCGCACCGGCTGCGGGCCTTCCGTCTGCTGGTGCAGGCCGGGCCCGAGGGCATGGCGGCCGGCGCCATAGCCCGGGCCTTGGCCGTACCCCACAACACGCTGTCCACGCACCTGGGGATCCTGGCGAATGCCGGCCTGGTGCTGTCGCGGCGGGCGGGCCGGTCGGTGCTGTATCGCCTGGATGTCGATGGCACCCGGGCCCTGCTGGGCTTCCTGGTGCAGGATTGCTGCCAGGGCAGCATCGAGACCTGCGCCCCGCTGCTGGATGATCTGCTCGCGCCCTGCTGCGAGAACACCCTCGAGGAGTCGCAATGAAACGTCTGCATGTGAACGTATCGGTGCCCGACCTGGACGCGGCCGTGGCCTTCTACAGTGCCCTGTTCGATGCCGCGCCCGTGGTGCACAAGGCCGACTACGCGAAATGGCTGGTCGAGGATCCGCGCGTGAACTTCGCCGTGACCACCCACGGGGCGGCGGCCGGCATCGACCATCTCGGGATCCAGGTGGAAACCGCGGCCGAGCTGGCCGAGGTTCGCGGCCGCCTGGCCGCCGCCGGCGCGCCGCTGCTGGACCAGGACAACACCACCTGCTGCTACGCGCAGTCGAGCAAGCACTGGACGCTGGACCCGCAGGGCATCGCCTGGGAGAGTTTTCTCACCCACGGCCAGAGCACGGTGTACGGCACCGACGAGCCACGCGTGGCCGCCGCCGCACCGCCGCTGGCCACCGCCGGGGTGGCCTCCCCGGCCCCTGCCGCCGGGGAGGCCGGGAGCTGCTGCAAACCCGTCGGCCAGGCCGACCGGCAATGAGCGATACCGCGGCCCCCATGGGCCTGTTCGAGCGCT
>CAYGQN010000179.1:0-8471 GCA_964351795.1 uncultured Gammaproteobacteria bacterium | reverse complement strand
ATGGGCCGCCGCGCTCGCGCCTGGGCCTTGGCAGCTGGGCGATGGGCGGGAACCGCGGCCATGGCGCGCGTCGACCGCAGGCGGACCGCGACTCCCTGGCGGCCATCGATGCCGCGGTGGAGGCGGGAATCAACTGGGTGGACACGGCCCCGGTGTACGGTGACGGTCATGCCGAGCGGGTGCTGGCAAAGGCGCTGGCCCGCCACGGCCGGGCGCTGCGCGTGGCCGGCAAGGTCGGGCTGCTGCCGGCCCCCGATGGCCAGCGGCCCGTCGCCTGTCTGCGCGCGGCAAGCGTGCGCCGGCAGGTGGACGAGACCCTGGCAAGGCTGGGGCGTGAGCAGCTCGACCTGTGCCAGATCCACTGGCCGCATCCGAAGGCGCAACTCGAAGAGGGCTGGCAGGCGCTGCTCGATCTTCGCCAGGCCGGCAAGATCGCCGCCGCGGGGGTGTGCAACTTTGCCCTGCCGCAGTTGCAGGGGCTATCGACAGCGGGCCAGCCGGCGAGCTGCCAGCTCCCGTTCAACCCCATCGCCCGCGGCGCGGCCCGGACGGTCATTCCCCACTGCGTGGCGGAGGGGATTGACGTGCTTGCCTACGCGCCCCTGCGGGCCGGGCTGCTGGGCGGGGCGTTCCCGGACAGCGGCGCCGCGGCGCTTGGCGCCAGCGACTGGCGCCGGCGCGAGCCGGACTTCCGGCCACCACTGCTCGCCTGCAACCTGGCGCTGGCCGGGCGGCTGGGCGCCCTGGCCGCGGAACTCGGCCTGAGTACGCCGGCACTGTTGGTGGCCTGGTGCCTGGCGCAGCCCGGCATCGGCGCGATCATCGTCGGTGCACGGGATGCGAGGCAGATCAGCGACAGCGCCGCCGGTGCGGGCGTCACGCTTGGCGAGCCGGTGCTGGCACGCATCGAGGCAATGCTGGCCGAGCGCGATGCCTGTGCGCGCGCCTGCCGCGCTCAGCGCGTGTCGTCCTGAGTGCCGGTGCCGCGCTTGCGGCGTTGCCGCTGACGCCTCGCCTTGAGCGTGGACTTGGGGGCGGCGAAAGTCTCCAGGTCCGGTTCGGCCACGTCCGTGGCGCAGCCCCAGCCGAGCTCCTCGTCCTGGCTGTAGCGCTTGCCCAGCTGCCAGGCAATCTGCGCGCGGGCGAGTTCCATGCCGAGGTAGAAGGCGTGGCTGGCGTCATCGTCCACGTTCAGCTGCGGATAGAAGCTGTAGGGGTCAGTGCCGTGCAAGAGGCCATCCCGGTTGTACACGTGCACCCCGCTGGTGTTGACCTGGATGCGGAAGTTCCGGTCCTTGACGGCGGCGGCCAGCTCGGCGATTTCCGCATCGGTATCGGGGAAGGGTTTGCGCTCGTGCAGGCTCATCAGCCCCGGGTGGATACGTTGTGGCGGGGTGCCATCCTCCCGCGCCACGAACATGATGCGCCTGGCGAGATCGATCTCGGCCACCGAGCGGCGGCAGTGCTCGCTGACCTGCGTTGTAAGCACGGCGCTGACGCCAAGCTCGGAGCAGATCCCGCACAGCAGGGCGTTGACCCCGACGCTGTCGGCATGGGTGAGCTCGGTGAGGTTGCCGGTGCCCATCATGATCGCCACCTCCGGGTAACGCTGGCGCAGGTTCCGGTAACGCAGCAGCGCATCGGTGAAGCCGAAATGGATGGGGTCGAGAATGGCATCGGCAAGAAAGGGTCGGCCCCTGGCCTGCATGATGTCGATGACGCGGTAAAGCGAATCCTCGTCGGTGGGCGTGGTCGGGATCAGCACCGGCGTGGCCTCGACCTCCTCGGCCACCCACAGGGTCTCCTCGTTCAGGCTCAGCAGGTAGTCGGCCCCGGCGCGTGCGCCGGCAAGCAGGTCGTCCGGGTTGAGCGAGTCCACGCTCACCTGCAGACCCTCGGCCTTCAGTGCGGCGACCGCCTCGCCGAGGTGCGGGAACGGTGTAGCGGGCAGGGCGCCGAGGTCGATGACGTCGGCGCCATGCGCACGATGCTGCCGGGCGATGGCGAGGATATCCTCGACGGCAAGCTGCGGGGCCTCGACGATTTCGGCGAAGATTCGCAGCTCGTAGCGGCTGAGATCCTGCGCCGTGGCGCTGCGACCGAAGAACTGGGGCAGGTCCTTGAGCTCCTGCGGGCCGCGCTCTACCGGCACTCCGAGCTGCTGCGACAGCGCGTTGATGTCGCCCCGGGCCCGGCCCGGCAGGATCACGCGGTCGAAGCCCGTGGTATGCCCGACATGGCGCGCGATAAACTCGGTGGTCATGAGTGCCGCCACGGTGATGCCCAGCACCCGCACCTCGAATTCGAAGTGCCCCGGTGCCAGGTCGCCGAGCACGCGTTCAAGGCCGGCCCGGGCCAGCCGGCCGGTCACGAAGAGAATTCTCTCCGGGGCTTTGTGCTCGCTCATGAGGCGGTGTCCAGGCGACGGGGCCCGCCCGCAACGGCCTGCAGGGGGGCAGCAATCAAGTGAAGGCGAAGGATAACAGCGATCCCCTTCCCGGTATCAGCGAAGCCGCGGCCAGCGGGCGTACCGCGGTCATCTTCGGCGAGTTGCGCGAGCGCCTGCGGGTGCCGCAGGTCAACCTCATCTGGCGCTGCCTGGCGGTTGAGCCGGCGGCCCTGGACTGGGCCTGGCAGCATCTGCGGCCACTGTACGACAGTGGGCTCGTATGGGCGGCCGCCGAGCAGCTGGAAAGGGCCCTGCCGAGGCTGCCGGCAGGCGTGCCGCCTGCTGCGCCGGTCGGCGAAGCCGCAGCCATCGATGCGGTCCTGCAGGCCTACCAGCGAGCCAATACCGTCAACCTGCTCAGCCTCATGGCCCTGCTGAATGTCGGGCAGACCGGCGCCGCAGCAGCGGCCAGGATGCTCACGCCGGCCCCACCGCCGCCGCCCATGCCGGGTTCGCTGCCGGCGTTGCTGGATGTCGATGCCATGCCGGCGCGGCTGGCCGGGCTGGTGCGGGCGTGCAACCGCCTCGGCAGTGATGAGGCGGAGCCGATGATGGCCAGTGCCTGGCGGCAGTTGGCCCACTGGCCGGCATTCCTCGAGCAGGTGCTGCAGGCCCTGGGGCCCTTGCACGCGCAGGCTGTGCTGCAGGCCGAACGGGATCGCCTCCACGCCGGTGCCCTGGCCGGTGCCGCTGCGCTGGCGGCGGCCATCCCGAGCCGGCCCGGCCCGGTACCGGCCCTGGTCGGGCAGACGGCCGCACGCTTCGCCGATGGCCCGCTGCCGCGCATGCTGATGCTGGTGGCGCTGATGCGCGACCTGCTGGCGCGGCGCCGGCCCTAAGCCCGGGCACGGGCTGCGGCGGGAGGCCCTGCAGCGGCAGACGGCAGCCCGCCGATGCGGTGGCCTTCAGCCCCCGGACCCGGGGTAGCCGGTAGGGGTGGCGGCGGAAGCGGCGCGCGGGTTGGCGTAGTAGATGATCATGTTCTCGACCCGATCGTCGCGGATGTCGAAGAAGTTGCAGTTGTTCAGCTGCTGCGTGCCGTGCGGGGCATAGGCCGACCCGCTGCGCGGTTCCAGCGTGACCAGGAAAGTGCTGGCGCAGCGCTTCGCCGGCACATCGATGTAGTGGCGGAAATCATCGAAGGCCGGGTGGAAGTTGCCGAACAGGTGTTCGTAGAAGTTGCGCAGCGGTTCGCCATGGCTGCCATCGCGGCTGAAATGCCGGGGCTGCTTGTCGCCGTGGTAGATGAGCACGCGGCAATCCTCGGTGAAGCAGTCCAGGATGGCGTCGAAATCACCCCGGCAGACGTTGCCGAAATAGCGGTTTTCAACCAGATCGATGTAGTCGTCGTAGCTCATGCCGGGTTTCCCTTTCAGGCTGGCGGCGGTGCCGTGCAGCATCGCCCAGATGAATCATAACCCATTGAAATAGAAGATGTAAGCACGGTTTTGCAAGGCTGGCCTTGTTAAGCCCGACGGTGTGGACTACGGTTAGTTGAGGGGGCAGGGCTCACCATTTGCACCAGCGCTCGCCGGTCCGGTGGGCTGGCCTGCCCGCGCCCCTGCTTCCGGCCGCCGCCCGTCACGGGCGCAGGTCGGCACACTCGCAGCAGCATCAGGCATGTTCATGACAGGAGGTGCTATGTTCGAGTTTGATCAGGAAGCCGTTGAATCCCTGCTCGCCACCAACAACAATTTCCGCCGTCTGTTCGACAAGCATTCGCGGCTCAAGGCCGAGGTCAGTGCCATCAAGCACAAGGCCGTCGCGGTGGATCAGGACGCCCTGGAGCGCAAGAAACTCGAGAAACTGCACATCAAGGACCAACTGGCGGGCATGATCCGCAGCTACAAGGGCGTCCACGCCTGAGCCCCCGCCCGAACCACGCAAACACACCCGGCCCGCGCCCGCGCGGGCTTTTTTTTGCAAAACGGCAGGAGGCTGGTCGTTTCTTTATTCATTTTTATTTTATAATAGGGGTGGTTATTCTGTTAGGGTATAAAGGATGAAACTCCAGCAACTCCGCTACATCTGGGAAGTCGAACGCCACGGCCTGAATGTCTCGGCCACCGCCGAGAGCCTGTCAACCTCCCAGCCCGGGATCAGCAAGCAGATCCGCCTGCTCGAGGAGGAACTGGGCCTGCAGATCTTCACCCGCAGTGGCAAGCATCTGACCGAGGTGACCGACGCGGGCCGGCAGATCATCGCCATTGCCGGTCGCATCCTCGGCGAAGTCCAGGACATCCGGGCGGTGGCGGACGAGCATGCCGATGCCCAGAAAGGCGCGCTGTCCATCGCCACCACCCACACCCAGGCCCGCTATGCCCTGCCGGCGACGATCAAGCAGTTCATCGGCCGTTACCCGGACGTGTCGCTGCACATGCACCAGGGCACGCCGATGCAGATCTCGGAGTTGGCCGTGAATCGCAAGGTGGACTTCGCCATCGCCACCGAGGCCCTGGAGTTGTTCGACGACCTGGTGATGCTGCCCTGCTACCAGTGGAACCGCAGCATCATCGTGCCCGAGGGGCATCCACTGACCCGTTTGCCCGCCCTGACACTGGAGGCGCTGGCCGCCTGGCCGCTGGTGACCTACGTGTTCGGCTTCACCGGGCGCTCGCAGCTCGACGCGGCGTTTGATCGCAGCGGGCTGAAGGCGAAGGTCGTCTTCACCGCCGTCGATGCGGACGTGATCAAGACCTACGTGCGTCTCGGCCTCGGTGTGGGTATCGTCGCGAGCATGGCATTCGAACCGACCCTCGACGAGGGCCTGGTGGCCCTGGATGCCTCGCACCTGTTCGAGTCCAGTGTCACCCGGATTGGCTTTCGTCGCGGCAGTTTCCTGCGCGCGTTCATGTATGACTTCATCGAGCTGTTTGCTCCGCACCTCACCCGTGATCGCGTACAGCGTGCGGCAGCGGCGGGTTCGCGCGAGGAACTGGACCGGCTGTTCCGGGATGTGAAACTGCCGACGTTGTAGGCGCCGCGCGCCTTCAGGCGGCGTTGTCGATGAGTTCCGCCGGCAGGAAGGTGCCGTGAGCGGACAGGTCGGTGAACCGCACCATGGCATCGTCAATCTGCTCGATGATGAGATGCAGGCGCGAGACATCACGGTAGGATGCGTCCACGGCGATATTGCATACCGTGTCGCGGCCGATGATGTTCTTGCCGGGCTGCAGCGGCGTCTCCGTGCCGGTGTCGTCGATGAAGCTGAGCTGGCCGTCGATGTTCTTCAGGGAAAAGCCATGCTTGGACAGCAGCACGTCGATGCTGTCGCTGGCGCCCATCGGCAGGATGACCGCCTCGCCCTTGGGCAGGCGCATGAAGCGCTCCTTGCCGTCCTGCCGGGCCGGCTGCAGGACCATGGAGTCGAGGATCACCGTCTCGCGCAGGGCAGCGCTGGGCTGCTCGCCGTCACGGTTGTCGGGGTCATCGCCCTCGAATTCCTCGGACTTGAGCCGCGCCTGCATCTTCTTCACCGAGTAGGTGTGCTTGATGACTTCCTGGCGCGCCGTGAGGTACTGCATGTACTTGACCAGCGCAATCTTGCGCAGCTCATCGTAGTCGTCGTCCTTCTCACGCAGGGACACCATGATGTCGCGCCAGTTGTGGTCCTGGGAGAACACGTGCGGGTCGATTTTGCGCAGGTACTTGCCGACACCATCCCGCGATTCGATGGCCCTGGACAGGATATCGACGAACTGGCGTTCCACCGCCTTGATGCTGCGGGCCTCTTTCTTGAGCTCGCGCGCGGACATCTCTATGAGCCCGGACATCTTGCGCGCCGGAACCTCGGTGCGACCGGACATTGCAAAATCGAATTCGGCCACACTGTTGAAGCTCAGGGTCTGGCCTTTGACTTCGATGGTGAGTGGCCGGGACAGCAGTTTGTCGAACATGGCTGGCAGACGGCTCCTGGGAAGGCGGATGGCGGGGCTGCGCCGGTTAGCTGGCCGCGCTGTTGATGTGGTGCGGATTATAGGCCCGCTGCAGTGAGCGGGCGCCGGCGGACGGGAAAAACGTGATTTGATTCACACCGGCGCCCGGCCGCTGCGCGGCTGCAGCATTGCCCGCTGGCCTGTCGCAGTGCATCAGGGCAGGCAATGCGCATCGCGGTCGCGGGCTGTTTTTGCGCAGGCGCGTTCCTGCGCGAGGCAGGCGTGCCGCTGCCCTTGCTCCATCGCGGCCAGCGTCCGGCCGATCGCGAGCAGGTCCGGCACCTCGCCGCCCGCTGCCTCACCCAGGCAAAGCAGGCCGGGAACCAGCCCGTGATAGGTGGCCACCGAGGCCAGCCGCGCATTGTTGAGTGGCGCCGCCATCCAGCGGTCCATTCCGGGATAGTCGTCCCAACGCCGTTTCCAGGCCGCGTATTCCCCCCGCAGTGCTTCGAACCGGGCCTGCTTGACGGACAGCTTCTGTGCGTCCGTGGTCGGCCCCGCATAGATGCGGCCCAGGTCGTCGCGGGCCGCCAGCAGCAGCGCGACGAAACTGGCCTCTCGCGCCAGCGTCCTGGCCGCCGGGGCAGCGGCGGCCGTTGCCGTGGACCCGGCCAGCCAGCGGCTGAGGCCGACCTCGGCCACGGCCGTGGCGAACGCCTCGTTGAAGTCCGTATCGTCGGGCACGTACAGCGCCTGGTGCGCCAGTTCGTGAAACATCACCCGGGCCAGGTGCAGCTCGTCGCGCTGCAGCATGGCGGCGGTGAGGGGATCGTCGAACCAGCCAAGCGTCGAGTAGGCCGCGACCGGGCCGACATAGACATCGTCGCCGGCGTCCGCCAGGCGTCGCGCATGCGCGTCGGCCGCCTCGCGCTTGTAATAGCCGCGGTAGGCCAGGCAACCGACCAGCGGGTAGCACCATTGCCGCGGCTCCAGCGACAACGCCGGGGTGGCGAAGACGTTCCACAGCACGTAGTCCCGGTCGAGATCGGCGTAGCGGGTGTAACTGTCGTTGTCCGGAAGGCCGAGTTCCTCGGCGGCGAAGCGTCGCAGGCGGCGGGCCAGTCGCAGCCGGTCATGCAGCAGCGGCTCGCGGTCGGCATCGGCAAGCAAGTCATCGATGGGGCGCGTTGCCCGCATCAACTCGACGTGGCCGGCAATGGCCTGGCCGTAGTAGCCCAGGCCGGTGCAGCCGCCAAGCCCGCCCAGCAGCACCAGCAGGAGCGCCGGCCATGCCGCTGTCAGCGGCCCTGGCCATCCCGTTGTACTGCATCGCCCGTGGTGCATGGAGTGCCCGTTGTCCGCTGCTGATTCTGGCGCTGCCGATCGGTACCGGGCCTCGGTTTCACCGGCTGCGCTGATCAGCAATAATGCGGGTACCGGCTGCCCCGGCGCCACCGTGAACCAGGCTCATGAAACGCTCGCTCTTGCTGCTGCCGATTCTCGTCATGCTGTTCGTGACGCCCGCCGGCGCCATCGTGCCCATGGCCGACGTCGTCCTGGTGCTGGACAACTCAGGCAGCATGCGCCGCAACGATCCGGGTTTCCTGGTGAAGGAGGCCGTTACCGGCTTCATTGAACGCCTGGCCAGCGATGCCCGGGTCGGGGTGGTCATTTTCGACCAGAACGTCACCCTCGCCATGCCGCTTACCGGCCTTGCCGAGGGCGGCCGTGATGGCGTCCTGGACAGCCTTGGCCGCATCGATTACCGCGGTCAGCTCACCGACAGCCCCTCCGGCGTGGAGCGGGCCATCTACGAGCTCAAGAGCAATGGCCGGCCCGATGCCCGCAGACTGGTCGTGTTCATGACCGATGGCATCGTCGATACCGGTGATGCGGCCCTGGACATCGAAAAAACCCGCTGGCTGCGCACCGAACTCGCCGCCGACGCCGAAGAGGCCGGGATTGCCATCTTCAGCATCGCCTTCACCGAAAACGCGGATTTCTTCCTGACCCAGTCGCTGGCGCAGAAAACCGGCGGAGAGTACTTCCGCGCGCCCACGCCCGAGGACCTGGCCGGCGTCTTCCAGGCCATCAACAGTTCCCTGGCGAAGCCGATCGAGGAGGCCGCCCCAGAGCCCGCCCCGCCG
>CAYGQN010000178.1:0-8484 GCA_964351795.1 uncultured Gammaproteobacteria bacterium | reverse complement strand
GTGTGGGCATTGCTGGCAGTGCGAGCATCGGCAAGCGTTGCATGCTCGGCGGCGGGGTGGGTATTGCCGGGCACCTGGCGTTGTGTGACGACGTCATCGTGACCGGCATGTCCCTGGTCACCAAGTCAATCGTGAACCCTGGCAGCTACTCGGGCGGCTGGCCGTCGCGCGAAACCCGCGCCTGGCGACGCGATATCGCGAGGATTCGGCGGCTGATTGCCGCGTCCTGAGTCCGCTCCGAAGAACAAGAACCGGCGTTTCAGGCACATAGTTGGGGGCACACCAATGACCACGATGGATATCCACAGAATTCTCGAATTGTTGCCGCATCGTTACCCGTTTCTGCTTGTCGATGCGGTACTCGAGTGCGAACCATTCAAGTCCATCGTCGCGATCAAGAACGTCAGTTACAACGAGCCGTTCTTCCAGGGGCATTTCCCGTCTCGACCGGTCATGCCCGGAGTGCTCATCCTCGAGGCGCTGGCACAGGCGACCGGGCTGCTCGCATTCCATTCCCTCGAGGAAACGGCGCAGGACGGCACGATGTACTACCTGGTGGGTGTGGACAAGGCGCGTTTCAAGCGCCCGGTACAGCCCGGCGACCAGTTGCAACTGTCGGTCCGCCTGTTGCGCCAGATCCGCGGCATCTACCGTTTCGAGGGCGAGGCCACGGTCAACGGCAAGCTGGTGGCCAGCGCCGAGTTCATGACCACCAAGATGGAAGCGGCGCCTTGATCCATCCCGGCGCCATCGTCGACGAGGGCGCGGTGATCGGCAGCAACGTGAGCATCGGCCCCTGGACCCTGGTGGGCCCGGGGGTGAGCATCGGTGACGACTGCGTCATCGGCCCGCACTGCACCCTCACCGGGCCGACGGTCATCGGCCGCGGCAATCGCATTCATGCGTATTGCTCCATCGGCGAGGCCTGCCAGGACAAGAAATTCGAGGGCGACACCGTTGGCCGGCTGGTCATCGGAGACAACAACACCTTTCGTGAGTACTGCTCGGTCAACCGCGGCACGCCGGGCGGTGGCGGGGTGACCACGGTGGGCGATGGCAACTGGGTCATGGCCTATTGCCACATCGCCCACGACTGCCATGTGGGCAACCACACGGTGTTCGCCAACAATGCCACGCTGGCCGGCCACGTGACCATCGATGACCATGTCATTCTCGGTGGCTTCACCGGTGTCCACCAGTTCTGCCGGATCGGCAGCTACAGCTTCACGGCCATCTCGGCGATCGTGGTCAAGGACGTGCCTCCCTACCTGATTGTCTCGGGCAACACGGCGCGCGCGCGGGGTCTGAATCGCGTCGGCCTGCGCCGCCACGGTTTCGAGCCCGAGGCCATCGATGCGCTCAAGCGTGCCTACCGGATATTCTTCCGCAGCAGCCTGACCCGGGCCGATGCCGTGGCTGAACTCGAGAACATGGCCGCCGGCTCGGACGAGATCCGGCGGATGCTCGAGTTCATCAGGGCCTCCGAGCGCGGCGTCGTGCGCTGAAGGGGCGATGACCGGCAGCGCGATACAGCGCCGTTCATGACCGGCGTGCAGCCCATGGAAATCGGGATCGTCGCGGGCGAGCATTCCGGCGACAGTATCGGCGCCGACCTCATGCGCGCCCTGCGGGCCAGCCGGCCCGGGCTTGCGATCCGGGCGGTGGCCGGGGCCCGGATGCAGGCCGAGGGCTGCGAGCTGCTGGCCGATGTCGAGGCATTGTCGGTGATGGGCCTGGCGGAAATTCTCGGCAGTTATCCACGGCTCGCGGGCCTGCGGCGCCGGCTTGGCAGGGCTTTCATCGCGCGCCCGCCGGCCGTGTTCGTTGGTATCGATGCGCCGGAGTTCCTGCTGCCGCTTGAAGCGCGGCTGCGTGCGGCCGGGATACCGGTGGTGCATTACGTCAGCCCGCAGGTGTGGGCCTGGCGCGAATATCGCTGGCGCGGCATCGCGCGCTCGGTGGACCTGATGCTGACCCTGTTTCCCTTCGAAACCCGGTTCTACGAGCGCCACGGGATTGCCTCGCGGTTTGTCGGGCACCCGCTCGCCGATCGCGTCGTGCCGGTGACGGACCCGCGTCCTGCGCGGCTGGCGCTGGGCCTGGACCCGGAGCGTCCCGTGCTGGCCCTGCTGCCCGGCAGCCGGACCATGGAGCTGGTTCAGCACGCGGGGCTGTTCTGCGAGGCCGCGGCCGGGGCGCAGCAGGCGCTGCCGGGGCTGCAATGCGTCGCGGCCGCGGCCAACGGGGCTGCCGCGGAGCGCCTGGTGGCTGCCGGCCAGGCCGCCGGCCTGGCGCTGCAGGTGGAAACCGGTCGGGTGGGCGAGTGCCTGGCCGCGGCGGATGCCGTGCTGACGGCGTCGGGCACGGCAACCCTGGAGACCATGCTTACCGGCCGGCCGATGGTGGTGGCCTATCGCATGCGGCCCCTGAGTCACGCCATCCTGCGCCGCCTGGTGCGGGTGCCTTGGATTGCCATGCCGAACCTGCTGGCCGGCGAGCCGCTGGTGCCCGAGTTCATCCAGGAGGCCGCCACACCATCGGCACTGGCCGCTGCGCTGCTGCCATGGCTGGACGGCAGCGCCGAGCGCGGGCCCTTGCTGGAGCGCTTCGCGACACTGGGCGGAAGCCTGCGCCGGGCGGCGGGGCAACAGGCCGCGGCCGCGGTCCTGGAGCTGGCCGCGGACCGCGGTGCGCGGCCATGAGCGGCGGCCCCCCTGTCCAGCTGGTGGCCGGCGTCGATGAGGTCGGACGCGGCCCGCTGGCCGGCCCGGTTGTCGCGGCGGCCGTGATCCTGCGCCCGGATGTCCAGCTCGCGGGCCTGGCGGATTCCAAGGCCCTCAGCGAGGCGCGCCGCGAGGCATTGGCACCGCTGATCCGCGAGCAGGCGCTGGCCTGGGCGCTGGGCCGGGCCGAGGTCGAGGAAATCGATGCCCTGAATATCCTTCAGGCCAGTCTGCTGGCCATGCAACGCGCCGTGCTGGCGCTGACCACCCTCCCGGGCCTGGTGCTCGTCGATGGTCAGCACTGCCCGCAGCTTGCCTGCCCGGTGCGGGCCGTGGTGGGCGGCGATGGCAGCGTTGCCTGCATCAGTGCGGCTTCGATCCTGGCCAAGGTCGCCCGCGACGCGGAGATGATCGAGCTGGATCGGCAGTTCGCCGGGTACGGGTTCGCCCGCCACAAGGGCTATCCCACAGCCGCGCACCGCGAGGCATTGCAGGCTCTGGGGGTCAGCGCCGTGCACCGGCGCAGCTTCGGCCCGGTCCGGCGGGCGCTCGGCAAATGAGGTATCTTGTCGACAGCGTCGTGACGGGCGCGGGCAGGCCCCTGCCGGCGTCCCGGCACAGCGGCACACGGCCGCCCGATGCCCCCCTGCGCGGGGCCCGCAACAGGTGGCCGGGAATCGATCGGGGCCTGGCATGAGCAGCACCTTCGTTCATCTGCGAATCCACAGCGAGTTCTCCATCATCGACAGCGTGGTGCGGATCCCCGCGCTCGCTGCCCGCCTGGAAGAGCTGGGCATGCCGGCCGCGGCAATCACCGAACAGACCAACCTGTTCTCGGCCATCAAGTTCTACCGCGCGGCTCAGGGTCGGGGCATCAAGCCGATCATCGGAGCGGACCTGCGCCTGAAGCCGGAGGCCGGCGCGCGCCGGCCGCCCGAGTTACTGCTGCTGTGCCAGAACTACGAGGGTTATCGCAACCTGTCCCGGCTGATCACCCGGGCCTACCTGGAGGGCGAGCGGGACGATGTGCCGCTGGTCGAGCCGGCCTGGGTCGAGGAGTTTGCCGAGGGTCTGATCGCCTTGTCCGGCGGCTGTCAGGGCGATGTCGGCCAGGCGCTGCTCGCCGGGGCCACCGTGCAGGCGCGACACCGGGCCGAGCGCTGGCAGGCGGTCTTCCCGGAACGCTATTACATGGAAGTACAGCGCACCGGCCGCGCCGGGGAGGACGATTACCTCGCCAAGGCACTGGACCTTGCCTGGGAGCTGGACCTGCCGGTGGTGGCCACCAACGACGTGCGGTTCCTGCACGCCGACGACTTCGATGCCCACGAGGCGCGGATCTGCATCCACGAGGGCCGTGCGCTGGCCGACCCGCGGCGCCAGAAGCGTTACTCGCGCGAGCAGTATCTGCGCAGCGAGGCGGAGATGCAGGCCTTGTTCGCCGACATCCCCGCAGCCCTGGAGAACAGCGTCGAAATCGCCCGGCGCTGCAACGTCGAGTTCCAGTTCGGCACCTACCACCTGCCCGAATTCCCCGTGCCGGAAGGCATGGATGCGGCAGAGTGGTTCGCGCGCAAGGCCAACGAGGGCCTGGCCCAGCGGTTGTCGCGACTAATCCCGGCGGATGCCACCGACGCCGACAGCCGTCGTGCGCGCTACCAGGCGCGGCTGGACGAAGAGCTGGAAGTCATCAACAAGATGGGTTTCCCCGGTTATTACCTCATCGTTGCCGATTTCATCGGCTGGGCCCGTGACAATGGTATCCCGGTGGGCCCCGGTCGCGGTTCCGGTGCGGGCTCACTGGCCGCCTATGCGCTGGGCATCACCGATCTCGATCCGCTGGCCTACGATCTGCTGTTCGAGCGTTTCCTGAATCCCGAGCGCGTGTCCATGCCGGACTTCGACGTGGACTTCTGCATGGAGCGTCGCGACGAAGTCATCGAGTACGTGGCCCGCCGTTACGGCCGCGACCGGGTGTCGGGCATCATCACCTACGGCTCCATGGCGGCCAAGGCTGTGGTCCGCGATGTCGGCCGCGTGCTCGGCATGCCCTACGGTTTCGTCGACCAGGTCGCCAAGCTCATTCCCTTCGCTGTCGACCAGACCCTGGACAACGCGCTGGTGGAAGAGCCGGCGCTCAAGGAGCGCTACGACAACGAGGAGGAAGTGCGTTTCCTGCTCGACCTGGCGCGGCAGCTGGAGGGGCTCAAGCGCAATGCCGGCCGCCATGCCGGTGGCGTGGTGATCTCCCCGCTGGCCCTGACCGAGTACATGCCGCTGTACGCCGAGCAGGGCGGGGGCGCCACCGTGTCGCAGTTCGACATGAGTGACGTGGAAACCATCGGGTTGGTCAAGTTCGACTTCCTCGGCCTGCGCACCCTCACGATCATCGACTGGGCCGTTCGCGACATCAACCGCCGCCGGCAGGGCCGTGGCGAGGCGGCACTGGACATCGTTGACCTGCCCCTGGATGACCGTGCTGCCTACGACCTGGTCCGCCGGGCCAGCACCACGGCCGTGTTCCAGCTCGAGTCCCGCGGCATGAAGGACCTCATCAAGCGCCTGCAGCCGGATGTCTTCGAGGACCTCATCGCCCTCGTGGCCCTGTACCGGCCCGGACCGCTGCAGTCCGGCATGGTGGATGACTTCATCGATCGCAAGCACGGCCGTGCCCGCGTCCAGTATCCGCATCCGGAGCTGGAAGCCATCCTGCAGCCCACCTACGGGGTGATCCTCTACCAGGAACAGGTGATGCAGATCGCCCAGGTCCTGGCCGGCTATACCCTGGGCGCGGCCGACCTGCTGCGCCGCGCCATGGGCAAGAAGAAGCCCGAGGAGATGGCCAAGCAGCGCAGCATCTTCATTGCCGGTGCCACCGGCCGCGGCGTTGACGAGGAGGTCGCGGCGGGCATCTTCGACCTCATGGAGAAATTCGCCGGCTACGGTTTCAACAAGTCGCACTCGGCGGCCTATGCACTGGTGGCCTACCAGACGGCCTGGCTGAAGGCGCATTACCCGGCCGCCTTCATGGCGGCGGTGCTGTCGGCCGACATGGACAACACCGACAAGGTGGTCACGCTCATCGACGAGTGCCGGCAACTCGACCAGACCGTCATGCCGCCGGACGTCAATCGCTGCAGCCACATGTTCACCGTGGGTGACGACGACACGATTCTCTATGGCCTGGGTGCCATCAAGGGCGTGGGCGGCGGCGCCATCGATGCCATCATTTCCGAGCGCGATGCCAACGGGCCTTTCAGCGACCTGTTCGACCTGTGTCGGCGCATCGATCTGCGGCGGGCCAACCGGCGCGTGCTGGAGGCGCTCATCAAGGCCGGGGCGATGGACCATCTCGGCCCCAGCCGGCGGGCGATGTTCCTGGCGCTGGAGGAGGCACTGGCCCTGGCCGAGCAGGCCAGCCGTGATGCCGCCGCCGGCCAGGACGACCTGTTCGGCCTCGGCGACAGCGTGGGCACGCGGGTGCCGGCGGCCTCCTTCAAGCAGCTTGAGGAGTGGCCGGACGATGAACGCCTCGGCGCTGAACGCGATACCCTGGGGCTGTATCTCACCGGCCATCCCCTGGACCGCTTTCGTGGCGAGCTGGCCGGCCTGGTCAGCAGCACCCTGGCCGATCTCAAGCCCGGCGGGCGGCGCGTGGCGGGCCTGGTGCAGGCGGTACGCAGCATGCGGACACGCCGCGGTCGCATGGCGTTCGTCACGCTCGACGACGGCACGGCCCGCAGTGAAATCGCCATTTACGGCGAGCTCATTGACCGCTGCCAGGACCAGCTCGTGCGCGACCGCATCCTCATCGTCGAGGGCGAATGCAAGGAGGACGATTTCACCAACGGCCATACCTTGACCGCCCAGCGCGTCTACGACATCGAGGCCGCGCGCGAGGAATTCGCCCGTCGCGTGATCGTGCGCGTCGGTGTCGAGCAGGCCGGTAACGGCTTCTGCGATGCGCTGGCCGAAATCATCACGCCCCAGTGTGGTGGCCGCTGCCCGGTGGACCTGGAATACGAGCGCCCCGGGGCACGGGCCAGGCTGCGCCTGGGGGAGGGCTGGGCGGTGCATCCCACGGAGGCACTTCTTGATAACATGCGTGCGCGCTTTGGCGCCGAGCAGGTTGAAATCGAATACGCAACGGGCGCACAGGACACGCTGCAATGAACAACGGATACCTTGATTTCGAGCAGCCGATTGCCGAGCTGCAGGCCAAGATCGAAGAGCTCAAGCACGTCAGCGACGACGCCGAGCTGAACATCTCCGAGGAAATCGCGCGGCTGCGCGAGCGCTGCGAGGAGCTGACCATCAGCATCTTCAAATCGCTCTCGCCCTGGCAGGTGGCCAGGCTCGCACGCCATCCGCGCCGGCCCTATACGCAGGACTACATCAACGCGTTCATCGGCGACTTCGAGGAGTTGCACGGGGACCGCGCGTTTGGTGACGACGCGGCCATCATCTGCGGGATTGGTCGTTTCCGGGACCGCCCGGTGGCAGTCATCGGCCACCAGAAGGGCCGGAACACCCGCGACAACATCTACCGCAATTTCGGCATGCCGCGACCGGAGGGTTATCGCAAGGCTTTGCGCATCATGGACATGGCCGAGCGCTTCGGCCTGCCGCTGCTGACCTTCATCGATACCCCGGGAGCCTATCCGGGCATCGACGCCGAGGAGCGCGGCCAGAGCGAGGCCATCGCCCGCAACCTCATCCGTATGGTCGACCTGCGCACGCCGGTGATCAGCACCGTCATCGGCGAAGGGGGCTCGGGCGGCGCCCTGGCCATCGGCATCTGCGATCGCCTGCTGATGCTGCAGTACGCCACCTATTCGGTCATCTCCCCGGAAGGATGCGCATCGATCCTATGGAAGAGCGCTGACAAGGCCGAGGAGGCCGCCAGTGCGATGGGCGTGACCGCCGAGCGTCTGGACAGTCTGGGCCTGGTGGACGAGGTCATCACCGAGCCGCTCGGCGGGGCGCACCGCGATCCGGAGGCGATGACGACCGCGCTCGGTGACAGCCTCGCCATGACCCTGGACGGTCTGTGCGCCATGCCCACGGAACGCCTGCTCGAGGAGCGTCGTGCGCGCTTGCGGGCCTATGGCGAATTCAAGGCCGCCTGAAGCAGGACTCCCCGACGAGCGGGCGGCGGATGTCGCCCCGCTGCGCCAGGCGATGCTTGCGTCGGTGGCGGCGGCCGGCGCGGACGCGCCACGGCCGATCACCGTCGGCCTGAGCGGCGGTGCGGACTCCAGCCTGCTGCTGTGGCTGAGCGTGCAGGCCAGCGGGGCCGGGGCCGTGCAGGCACTGCATGTGCACCACGGCCTGCACCCGCGCGCCGACGACTGGGCGGCGCATTGCCAGCGATTCTGCGAGAGCCTCGGGGTGAAGCTCCAGGTGATTGCCGTGGACGCGCGGCCGCCGGCCGGGCAGGCGCCGGAGGCCTGGGCCCGCCAGCACCGCTACGCGGCGTTTGCCGCTGCCCTGCCGCCGGCCGGGGTCCTGCTGACCGCCCATCACCGCGATGACAACGACGAAACCGTCCTGCTGCGCCTGCTGCGTGGTGCCGGACCGCATGGCCTGACCGGGATCCCCGCCGGCCGGCCGCTTGGCGTTGGCAGCGTCCGTCGGCCACTGCTCGGCTTTCCCAGGCAGGCCCTGCAGGCGGTGGCCCGGGCGGCCGGACTTGACTGGGTGGAGGACCCGGGCAACACCGCGTTGCGCAGATGGCTGCGCGGTACGCGCGGGTCGGTAT
>CAYGQN010000177.1:4167-8569 GCA_964351795.1 uncultured Gammaproteobacteria bacterium | reverse complement strand
GAAATCGACGCCGCCCAGCAGAAGACCGATCGGCGGCATCATCACGTCGGCGACGAGGCTCTTGACGATGGTGCCGAAGGCACCGCCGATGATGATGCCCACGGCCATGTCCACCACATTGCCGCGCATGGCAAATTCCCTGAAGTCCTTCAACATCACTGCTTCCTTTCATCACATGGGTTCAACGGCCCGGCCGGTCCGTCGGCTCCGGCTTCGAAGCCCGGCAAGTCTACCCCGCACCCACCGGCAATGGCAGTGCGGCTGCGCCGGGCTTGCAGGCCGGGATGCAATCGCGATAATCGGGTCCCATTTCCGGTGTCTGAGAGGGTAATGACGATGGCCGAGTGGCTGGAAACCTGCCGTGGCGTATGCATGCCGGCCTGGACTGACAGGTTCGGACACATGAACGTGCGTTACTACGGCCATTTCTTCGACGACGGTGCCTTCCATATCTGGTCGCGGGTGGGCGTCGGCGTGAAGGCGATGCTGGAGATGGGGGTGCACACTGTCACGGCGCGCAACACGATCAACTATCTGCAGGAAGTACACTCCGGGGACCTGGTGGTCGTGCACGGCGGCTTCACCCGGGTGGGTTCGAAGAGCGTGACGATCTACCAGAAGATGTTCGACGCGGACAGCATGGAACCGCGGGCCACCTACGAGACCGTCGAGGTGTTCTTCGACCCGCAGACCCGTAAATCCGCGGTAATGCCCGATGCCGTGCGCGAGGTCCTGCAGGCCAACCTGCTGGAGGTGTAGCGCGGCCGGCGTTCAGTCCGAAGCCAGCTCGGCGTTGCGCTCGCGCAGGGAGGCGATGAGGCCATCGATGCCCTTGGCGCGGATTTCGTTGGCGAAGTTCGTGCGATAGTTCACCGCCATGCTGATCCCCTCGACACTCACATCAACCACTTTCCATGTGTCGTCCACCCAGTACATGCGATAGTCCACCGAGACGGGCTGGCCGTTCTGCTGGCGTACCTGGGAGCGCACATACATCTGCCGTTCGGCCTCGGCCGCGCTCACTGGCTGGAAAGCCATGATGTCCCGCGGCACGTCGTTGCTGGCCACGTAGTCCGCGAGTGCGGTGGTGTAGAAGCGCAGCACGAAACCCCTGAACTCCTGCACGAAGGCCGCCCGCTGCGCCGCCGAGGCCGCGCGCCAGTGCTTGCCGAGTACCAGGCGGGCGGTGACTTCGAAGTCGATGTGCGGCACCAGCACGCGGTTGACCAGGTCGCTTACGCTGGACTCGTCACGGCGTATCGCGGGGTTGCGAAGCTCCGCGATCATGTCGTCGGCAACACCGGTGAGAAGACGGTGGGCAGCCTGCGGATCAGGGCCGGCCGCGGCCATGACGCTGCCTGCCCCCGGTCCGAGCGTGGCCAGGAGGATGACGATTGAAACGGCGATCTTGTGCATGCTGTCCCCTGTGGTTTTTTCAGCGCGCGGGCGGCGCCTGGCGGTGGCATGTCGCGCAGGCGCGAGGCGGCATTGCCGTGGCGCGAGCGCGATTATAGCCGCAGCGCCAGTGAATCGCGCGTGAAGCAGCGTTGTGCCGGCCGCTGCGATGCCATTGTGCCCGTGCGGGCCCGGCAGGCTAGAATGCCGGCATGAGCATGCTTCCCTGGCGCCGCCTCGTGTGCGGCCTGATCCTCCTCGCTGCCGCATTGGATGCTGCTGCGCAACAACAATCCGAGATCGACGTCTGGTCGACCCTGCTGCGCCCGGAGTACTTCCAGGAACGCCAGATTGCCGAGGGCCAGTCCATCGTCGAGTTGCGGGTACCGCTGCGGGCAGAGGATTCCGGCGTCGTGCCCGTGAGCGTCAATGCCCGCATCCCGCAGACGCCGGAACGCTACATCAAGACGCTCTACCTGTTCATCGACCGCAACCCCAAGCCGCTGGCGGGCATCTTCCACCTCACCCCGGAGATGGGCCGCGCGGACCTGGCCATGCGGCTGCGCGTGGAGCAGTTCACCAACATCCGCGTGGTCGCGGAGATGAACAACGGGGATCTGCACATGGACACCGGCTATACCCGGGCGAGCAGCGGCTGCAGCGAGCCGCCGCCATTCCTGGCGCTCAAGGCGGCACGCGAGCGGATCGGGGAAATGAAGTTCCGCACCCGCAAGGGGGAAGACGGTATGGCCCTGGCGCAGCTGATGATCAGCCATCCGCAGGTCACCGGCCTGCAGCTGGACCAGCGCACCCGGGCCTATCTTCCGGCCGAATATGTCACCCGCGTGGTGATCCGTTTCAACGACCGCCTGATCATGACGGCCGAGACCGATATCTCCATCAGCGAGGACCCGAGTTTCCGGTTCTTCTTCCGGCCCACCGAGGGTGGCGTCGTCACGGCGGAGATGTCCGATTCCAAGGGCCGCAGTTTCACCCGGACCTTCGAGGTCGCCGCCGAAGGTCCGGGCTAGGCGCACCAGCGCGGTCGGGCTGCGGCTGCGCGCAGGCTTTTCTGCCGCGGCCAATCGGGTTAGTCTGGCGTGGTGGGTGGAACCCACCTCGTAACAGGAGAACCGCCATGGCAAGGATGCCTGCCGGACGACCCCAGCCCGTCGTCCACCTGGTTTGCGAATTCGCCGAGCCCGCCCGGGTTGCGGCAACCCCCGAGGATTACCTCAACCTGCTCGCCGCCCTGCGCCGGCATGCGGTCGCGCAGTCCTGCGTCGTCCACGCCTGGACCGTGCTGCCGCGGCGCCTGGAGCTGCTGCTCACCGTGCTCGGCCGGGGTTGTCCCACGGCATTGCTGGAGCGCGCCGTGGAAGAGCACGCCCACCACTGGCAGCAGGAGTACTGCCAGCCCCTGCGTCGGGACCTGGCAACCCTTCGCAGCGGCCCCGTGCGCGGCGGCCTGCCGGCCGTGCTGGCGGCGATGCGCGCCGTTGAGCTGGCGCCGGTGCGGGCCGGCCGGGCCCACGCGCCGGAGAGCTGGGCGTGGTCCTCGGCGCGCTGGCACATGTTCGGCGAGCCGGAGGGCCTGGTCATTGATCACCTGGCCTACGTACGCCTGGGGATTGACGCGCAGACGCGCTGCTACGTCTACACCGAGGCCATGCGCAGCGACTACCCGGATCCGATCCTCGCCGCGCTGCGCAGCGTGCTGGAAGCGCGGCAGCGCACACGAGCGGTCCTCGCAACCACCCCGGACGAGGGCGCATGACACCATGGAGGGTGATTCCATGCAGCAAGCACAGGTTACTGTCGAGGCCACCCGGCGTGATGCCGCCCGGCTGGCCGATGATCTCTGGAAAATGGCGGTCAAGTGGGACAGCTTCGCCCGCGAGAGCGTGGCCATTCCGCTGGTGGCGGCCATGGATCGCGTTGGCATGGCGGTGGCCGTGGCGGCTACCGAGGCCGACCAGGCATTGGTGGAGGAGAGCCTGCGCCGGGCGCGGGCCGGGCTGCGGGAGGCGGCGTTCCTGTTGTGGCGGGCCCGGGACCGGGCGCTGGTCAGCGGCGCCGGTTTCGAGCGTTTCGCCGCCCGCATGGCGCGGCTGGAGGCACAGCTGGACGCCTGCCTCGAGAAGGCCCGGCGTCGGAACGGTGAGCAGGCCGCCGCTCAGTCCTGGCCCGGCCGCGCGAAGCGTCCTTCGCTGAGGTAGCGCAGCGTCTGCCGGATCACCGGCCCGGCCCGCATCATGAAGGTGTGCGTGTGCGGCAGGACGATGAAATCGTCCATGCCCTCCAGCCGGGTCCGGGCTACGGCCACCTTGCCGTCGTCCGGGCCGGGTACCAGCCAGGACAGCAGCGGGTTGAACGAGCGGTCCCCGGCGATGATACCGAGGCTGCCCGGGAACGGGCCCAGCCGGTTCGGCACGGCGTCGGCGCCGGTGCCCAGTTCCAGGCCGGCCGGGCCGTTCCAGAGCCGGTAACCGGGCAGGTCGGCCAGCTTGTCCACCACTTCGCTGCCGTGGTTGGGTGGCGCCAGCATCACCGTGTGGCCGAGGCGCTCGAGCCGGTGTCCGGCCAGGTAGTGGCGCAACAGGATGCCGCCCATGGAGTGGGTCACGAAATGCACCGTGCTGGCGGCGCCGCAACGCTGGACGGCCGGCGGCAGGGTGCGCGCGGCGAGTTCGGCCACCGCGGCGTCGCGCGAGGGATAGTCGATGTTGTGGACCTCGTAACCGGCGGCTGCCAGCGCCTCGGCCATCGGTTCCATTGAGCGCGCGCTGCGTGCCAGACCGTGCAGGATGATCACGCAGTCCGCTGCCGCGGCAGCCGCCGGGGGCAGCAGGCCTGCCAGCAATGCCAGCGCCGCCAGCGCGGCCCGTGGCCCCCCGGTGCGGCGCTGCGCGCGGCGCGGGGGGGCTGAAACCCGGTCCGGCGAGGCTTGCGGCAGCAGGCATGGACCGTCGCCGCCGGGCATCGCGGAGCCCCGTGGGTCGGATGC
>CAYGQN010000177.1:0-4157 GCA_964351795.1 uncultured Gammaproteobacteria bacterium | reverse complement strand
GATGCAGGGCGGCCTGTCCCCGCCGCCTCGCGCTGGCCGCCCTGCAGCGGGTTCGCCTGGAGGCCCGGCATCGGCTCAGGCCCCGCCCACCAGGGCCTCGGCCCGGGCACGGGCGGCCTTGAAATCCGTCTTGCCACTGCCGAGCATCGGCACCTCGGCGATGCAGAACACCGCCGCCGGCACCATCAGCGGGTTCATGTCGCTGGCCGTCAGTGCCTTGCGCAGGCCCTGCGGATCGCGGGCCGGATCCCCGACCAGCAGCACCACCTGCTCGCCTTTCTTCGGGTCGGGCAGGTTCACCGCTACCAGTTCGAGCTCGGCGTCGGCCAGGGTGTCGCGCACCGCGGCCTCCACCGCACTGAGGCTCACCATCTCGCCGCCGAGCTTGGCGAAGCGCGAATAGCGATCGACGATGCTAAGGAAGCCGTCCTCGTCGAGGTGGCCCTTGTCGCCGGTGCGATACCAGCGGGTGCCGTCCAGTTCGACGATGGCCTCGGCCGTGCGCGCCGGATCATCCAGGTAGCCGAGCATCACCTGCACGCCGCCGATGAGGATCAGGCCGTCCTCGCCCACGGGCAGCTCCGCCAGCGTGTCCGGGTCCACGATGCGGCAGCTGGTGCCGGGCAGGGGCATGCCGACCGTGCCGGGCTTGTTCCCGACCTGCACATGCCACCAGGTGGGATCGAGCCGGTCCGGAATGTTGACGCTGGCAACCGGGGTGGTTTCGGTGGCGCCGTAGCCCTCGTAGATGTCCACGCCGAATCTCAGCTTGAAGCGCTCGCGCACCTCCGGGGCGAGCTTCTCGGCGCCGGCCACCACCAGGCGCAGCGAGGCGAGCATCAATGGGTGCACGCGGCGGTTCTTCTCGTACAGGCGCAGGAAGGTCGAGGTGCCGCACAGCAGCGTGGCCCGCCAGGTGGCGATGGCCTTGGCGATGTTCGGGGCATCGGTCGGGTCCGGATGGCAGACCACGGGAATGCCCTCCACCAGCGGCATGAAGGTGGTCACGGTGAGGCCGAAGGCGTGGAACAATGGCAGCGTCGCCATGATCACGTCATCGTCCTCGGTGTTGAGCACGTCGGAGATCTGCTTCAGGTTGGCCATGATGTTCCGGTGCGAGAGCACCACGCCCTTGGGTTCACCCTCGCTGCCGCTGGAGAACAGGATGGCGGCCGGGCTGTCCACCGGCACCGGCCTGCCGTGCAGGCGATGCAGCAGCGGCGCGGGCAGGAGAATCACCTCCAGCAGGGCCAGCAGCCGGCGCAGCGGCGTGATCTGCGCGCCGAGCTTCTCCATGATGATCAGTTCCACCCCGGCGAGGGCTTCGTCCAGCACGATGCCGCGCCGCTCCAGGCGCTTGAGAAACCGCTCCGAGGTAATCACGTGGCGGAGCCCGGCCTTGCGCACGGCCGCGGCAATGGCGGCGGCACTGGCCGTGTAGTTCAGGTTCACGATGGTCTTGCCGCGCATCAGCACGGCCATGTTGGCAATGGCGCCGGCCGCGGTCGTGGGCATCAGCAGGCCAACGTTCTGCTCCGGGCACAGCCGGCCGACCCGGTCGGCGAACAGCATCACGCCGGCGGCGAAGCGGTTGCCCGACAGCGCCCCGCTGGTGGTATCGGCGACGGCGAGATCACTGCCCACGCGCCGGCTGGTGGCCAGCCAGGCGGCCGGCAGCGACGGCAGGGTGTCGGCGTGGCGATGCCAGGATTCCACCGACAGGTCCAGCAGCCGCCGCTTGAGGGTGTCTGCCTGCGTCGTCATCGGCAGCGCCGGGCCGAAGGCGATGATGATGTCGCGCCGCAGCCCGCCGCGGCGCAGCAGGCGCATGCGCGAGCTGGCGCGCGAGAAGGTGCTGCCCCACAGTCCGCGCAGGTAGAACGGGATGATGACGCCCCCGGCGCCCTCGGCCGCGGTTTCAAAGCCGCGCTTGAACTCCGCCAGGTGGCCGGTGCGGGAAATCGTCCCTTCCGGGAACAGGCACACCACCTCGCCGTTGTTCAGGTGTTCACGGACGGCGTCCAGGGCCTTGCGACTGCCTGCACCGCCCACCGGGATCACGCCGAAGAAATCCAGGAACCACTTCAGGTACCAGCGCTCGTAGATGGCCCGGGCCATCACGAAGCGTACCGGTCGCGGGCAGGCGATCTGCACCAGGGCCCAGTCCAGCCAGGAGATGTGGTTGCCCAGCAGCAGCACACCGCCGGTGGCCGGCAGGTGCTCGAAGCCGAGAATCGTCAGCCGGTAGCGCTGTGCCATCAGCAGTGACGCGATGATGCGCGCCAGTGCCTGCGGCAGCTTGTAGACGGTGTACACCGCACCGGCGAAAGCCACCACCACCAGCAGGTGGATGAGATTGCGACTGGACAGGCCCTGCACGGCGAACAGTACCGTCAGGCCGAGAAAGCCCAGCATCACCACGTTCTGCACGAAGTTGTTGCCGGCCAGCACCCGCCCGCGCTCATCCTCGGCGGCGTGGTACTGGATGAGGGCATTGAGAGGGATGATGAACAGCCCGCCGAGGACACCGAAAGCGATGAAGTTCAGCATCAGCGCCAGGCCGGCATCGAACAGCGGGGTGAGCAGCAGCGACAGCGCCACCCCGAACGCACCGATGGGAATGAAGCCCGTTTCAATGTGATTGCGTGACAGCCGGCCGGCAATGATGGAACCGATGACGATACCGATACCGCTGCTGGCGAGCAGGCCCTGCACCAGCACCGTGTTGCCGATGCCGAGCTCGGCCTTGGCGTAGGCCGGGAAGGCCGCCAGCATCACCTGGCCGATGGCCCAGAACACCGACAGGCCGACAATGGACAGGAAGATGACATCCTTGCTGCGCAGCAGGCCGATGTTGCTGCGCAGGTAGCCGGCACGCAGGTAGCGGGACCGATCAAACTCCAGGCTGGCGTCCAGCCCCTGGGTCTGCGGCAGCCGATAGGCCAGCACCAGTTCCGCCAGCGATCCGGCCACCAGGGCCCATCCGACCGGGGCGATACGCTGCAACAGGGCGCCCTGCGACAGCGCGGCCGCGCCGTCCAGGTAGCCCTCGAACAGTACCGAGAAGGCGAACACGCCGGCAAGAATGGCCACGGTGGTGGTGGCCTGGACGATGCCGTTGGCGCTGGCAAGGTTTTCCGTGCCCGTGAGCTCACGGATGTAGCCGTACTTGGCCGGCGAGTAGAAGGCGCTCTGCACCGCCAGCAGGAAGGTCATGCCGAAGGCCGGCCAGAACCAGCCGGCGTAGTAGCAGGCGGTGATGAGCAGGGTAAGCGCCACGGCGGCCCAGGCGCTGGCCCGCATCACCGTGTGCTTGGGGTACTTGTCGGCCGTGAAGCCGGCCGGCGTGAACAGCAGGATGAACGGCAGCAGGATGAGCGCGTTGACGATGGCGGTGAGAATCACCTGCGTCTGCCCGTCCCAGGTCTTGAAGACGGTGTTCTGGATGATGATCTTGTGCCCGAGGTCGACAAAGGCATTCAGGAAAATCATTCCGGCGAAAGCGGCGAAACCGGTGATTCGGAACAGCTTCGACATGATGGGCTCCTTGCGCGTGTGAGAGGGCACGGTGGCGCGCAGCACAACGCGCCCCGCCGGGCCGGGCAAGCCCGTCGCCGCGGTAGCCTTCCCTGCTACCACGCGTACCCGGCGTTGCGACTCCGCCGGCCGGGCGGGCGCCAACATAACAGAGCGGGCCGGCCCTTCGTAGCGGCCGCGGGCGACTATACTGGTGCGTGGCAAGGGCGGGGCGGGGCAGGCATGGCGCAGACACGACAGCTGTTCGATGCACTCAAGCGGGCGTTGAAGGGGCACGGCAGGACCTACGCCGATGTCGCTGTTGCGCTGGGCCTGACCGAGGCCAGCGTGAAGCGCCTGTTCTCGGAACAGAACCTCTCGGTGGCACGCCTGGACGCGGTGCTGGCGATGATGGACATGACGCTGGCGGACCTGGTGGCGCTCATGGGTGAGGGCGGCCAGGGGGTCACCAGCCTGAGTGAACGCCAGGAGCGCGAGATCGCCGCCGACATCACCCTGCTGCTGGTGGCCACCTGCGTGCTCAATCGCTGGCGCTACGAGGACATCCTGGCCGAGTACGAGATTGCCGAAACCGAACTGCTGCGCCATCTCGCGCGCCTGGATCGCCTGCAGCTCATCGA
>CAYGQN010000176.1:0-8670 GCA_964351795.1 uncultured Gammaproteobacteria bacterium | reverse complement strand
GGTGGCTTCGTTCGGGGTGTGGTTGTTGTTGGTGGGTGTCGCGGTGGTGGCTTCGTTCGGGTTGCCGTGGTTTTGGGTGGGTGTCGCGGCGGTGACCCGCCCCGCTACCGCTCGTGCGCCATCCATGGCGCGCTCGCTACCGGCGTTCGCGTGCTCGCTTCCTGCTGCGCTCGCGCCCGCAGGCGCGCGGGGCGGGCCCCCGCCGCGCCTGCGCCGGCTTCGGCCCTGCCGTCTTCGCTCCCTCCGACCCGTAGCCCCGATGGGTAGGGTCGCCGCGACGCCCGGCCGACCTCCCGTAGGAGCGGCTTCAGCCGCGATAGCGCCGGTTCGCGCTCTGCGGCTTCGCTCTGGTTGCCGTTGTTGTTGGTGGGTGTTGCGATGGCGGCTTCGTTCGGGTTGCCGTGGTTTGAGGTGGGTGTCACGGCGGTGACCCGCCCCGCTACCGGCGGTGAATCCGGCGTGGGGAGCGGCGTCAGCCGCGCCCGCTGCGCAGGCGTGCCCCTGCTGCGCTTGCTGCTGGCGGTCAGCGGGTGAGTTTCATGCCGAGCAGCCTGCCCGAGCCTGCACCCACGCCGCCGCCCGGCCAGGTGCTGGCACCGACCATGTACAGGTTCGCGATCGGGGTGTTGTAGCGGGACCAGCCGGGGAAGGGTCGGAACAGGAAGTTCTGGCTGAGGCTGTGGGAGCCTGCCAGATGGTCACCGCCCACCAGGTTGGGATTGTCGGCCTGCAGGTCGTCCGGTGACAGCACGGCCATGTCCAGGATGCGTTCACGGATGTCGGGTGCGTATTCGGCGATGCGGTCAATCACGCGTTCGGCGAAGGGTTGCCTGGCGTCAGCCCAGTCGGTTGCCGTGATCTCGCCGCGCGCATCGGCGCGGATCTGCGAAGGCACTGTGCGGACCTGCACCCACAGGATGTGCTTGCCCGCGGGGGCACGACTGGGATCAACGTTGGTCGGCTGGCCGACCACCAGCAGCGGCGCTTCGGGCAGCAGTCCGGCGGCGGCCTGTTCGTAGACGCGATTCATGTCGGCCAGCCACGGCCCGATATGGATGTAGGCATAGTCGCGCAGCGACGGGTCGGCGGCCCACGCAGGCAGATCATCCAGCGCCAGGTGCAGCATCAGCGTGCCCGGTTCATGACGGAAGCGTCGCACCCGGCGCAGGAAGGCCGAGGGCAGGTAGCTCGCGTCGACCAGATCACCGAACAGCTTGCCCGGGACTGTGCCGGCGACAATGGCCTTGCCGGCGCCGATGCGCTCGCCGGAAGCCAGTTCCACCGCGACCGCGCGGCCACCTCGCACGTCGATACGGGTGACCTCGGCGTCGCAGCGTACCGTTCCGCCGAGCTCGCCCAGCCAACCGGTCAGGGCCTTGATGACGTTGTCGGCACCGCCTTTGCCAAGAACCATGCCGAAGCACTGGTTGGCCATGCTCTCGAGCCAGGAAAACAGCGCACCGCCGGCCATGTCCGGGGTGAAGTTCAGATGCATGCCCCAGGCGGCAACCAGGGACTGGAAGCGCTCGTCGGTGAATTCCCGGCTGGTGAACTCGCGCGAGGACGACACCAGCAGCCGCCCGGTATCAAGCAGCCATTCGCGGCCCTGCCGGCGCGTGCTGCTGAGCAATTGCTTTGCCAGGGTGACGGAGGGCATCTCCACGGCAAGCAGCGGGAAGATGTGTTCGGCTTCTGCGGGGAAGGCCGCCGCGAGGCGGGCCCAGGCGTCGGCATCGGCGGCGTTGAGCCGGCGCATGCGCTCCAGCGTCGCCTGCAGGTCCGTTTCCACGGCGATGCTGCTGCCGTCCGGGAACACCGATGCATAGGGACGCGCCGAGGGCACGAACTCCATGCCGTGGCGAGCCAGTTGCGCGCCGAATTCCCGCGCGAAGGGTGAGCCGGCGAACAGGTTGAGGTTGGTGGCGTAGAGGTCGTGACGGAAACCCGGCAGGGTGATCTCGGCGGTGCGCACGGCGCCGCCGGGAACGCTGTTCTTCTCCAGCACGCACACGCGCCAGCCGGCGCGGGCGAGGTAGATGGCGGTGACCAGGGCATTGTGCCCGGCACCGATGACAACGGCATCGTAATCCATGGCGGTGCGCTTCCTCTGCCGGTGTGACGGCGTTCAACCGCTGCACACTATAGCAACGGCACCGGCCGGAATCGGCCCGACGGGGCTGGCCCCGGCCGGCGCGCCTGCTCAGCCGGCGTAGCGCGCTCAAGGGTCACCGGCAAGTGCCCGCGCTTCACAGCCGGCATGGCCTGCCTCGGCGCCGGGCCTTGCGGCATTGCGCAGGCACAGGTGCCAGACGCGGCGGTGGGACATGCCGTCCAGGCAGCGGAAATCCGCCACGCAGAGCAGGCCCGCCGCCATCAGGCGGGCGAGCGTGCGGGCCTCCAGCTCCAGGCGGACCACGTTGTCGCAGCCACCCCGGTCGGAAGTGCCCGTGTCCGATGATGCGGTTTCTGCAGCCATGTTCCCGAAGCCTCCCGGCCTGCGAACCAATGGCGTTACCTTATTGCAAATAGGAATCATTCGCAATAAGGTAACCGTCAGGGAGCGTTCGTTACCGCCCCGGGGGAAACATTGTTGATGAAGGAGGCCTGTATGCTGCAGTTACACCAAGAGTCCGCTGGTGCCGTCGTCGATTCATCCGTGACGGCAGCCATCCGTGCCCGGTTTCCCGGGCTGCAATTCACTTCGGCCGCGCCGGCCGGCGGCAGCTTGCGCTCGGGGGGGCGCACCTGGCTGCTGGCCGCCCTGGCAGCGGCCCGCCACTGCGGGGTGGCGGTGCCGATGGACCCGCTCAGCCTCGATACCGCCGGCTACGAGGAGTGGCGCTGCCTGCGACACCATCTCATGCGCACTGCGCTGTGCCGGCCCGATGCCGGCATCGTCGGCCTGATAGCCGAGGGTGAGCTCGCCGTGCACCTGTACCGCGACGAGTGCCTGGCGCGCGGCCTGTTCTGAGCAGGGCGGGTGGCGCGGGCAAGCTGCCCGGCGTTGTGATCCCGGGCCCCTGCAGCGGGTGGCGGGGCCTGCAGCGGCTGCCCGGGGCCGACCGTTGCGCGCTGACCGGACGGCGGGCGTCCTGGCTGCGCTGGCGCCGCTTCGGAATTGCCTGCGGGCTCAGTCGCTGATGTCCCCGCGGTGCGTTGCCACGAAGATGGCGGCCTGCTCGTACATGCCGCGCATCAGGTCCAGCTGCTGGCGCGTCGCCCGCACCCGTGCACCCCAGTCCGGGATTTCCGGGGCAAGCGACACCAGCAGCTCGCGGCGCAGCGTGGCATAGCTGTCGGTGACCCGGCGCCCGGCATCGGTGACCTGGTAGCTCACCCCACGGCGCCGGTCCTTGCTGAGCTTCTCTATGAGCCCGGCATCCTGGAGCTTGCGGATGGCGTATTGCAGGTTGGACACGTCATCGCGGTTCAGCAGCTGGCCCACTTCGGTGACCGTCTTGGGGCGGTCCTTCATGCGGATGACGTGCAGTACCGCGTTATCGGTGCTCGACATGGGCTTGTTCACCACCGCCGCCAGGCATTCCATCTGCCAGCGGTCAAAGGCGGCAAAGGCTCGGAACATGGCGTACTCGAACTCGGCGAGTTCGTTCTCGGCCGCACCTTCGCCCAGGTGCCAGTGGGTGTCGAAGGGCAGTTTCCCCGCCTGCGACGGTTTGTCCGGCTTGCTCATCAACGTGGTCCCTGCTTGCCATGTGCCGGCCGGGCGCCGCAGGCGGCGAGCCGCAACGGGTGTATCCCGGCAAATTAATGGTTAAAATACCTTTTAATTTACAAAATTCAAACCGCCAATCCCGGAGGCCGCCATGCAGCGCCAGCAGTTACCGATGTTCGATGACAACCCGTTCAAGCTCGGCTTCTTTTCGGCCAATTGCTCCTCGGGCATGTCCCCCACGCTGGTTGACGAGCGCTGGGACAGCTCCTGGGAGAACAATCTTGCGCTGGCGAAGCTGGCCGACGAGGCGGGCTGCGATTTCCTGCTGCCCATCGCGCGCTGGGTGGGCTATGGCGGCAAGACCGACTTCCACGGCAAGGTGCTCGAGACCATCACCTGGGCCACCGGCCTGCTGGCGCACACCCGTCGCATCAACGTGTTCGCCACGGTGCACACGGCGTTCAACCATCCGGTGGTCGTCGCCAAGCAGATTGCCACCATGGACCACATCGGCGGCGGGCGTGCCGGCCTCAACGTGGTCTGCGGCTGGAACAAGCCCGAGTACGACGCCCTGGGAATCGAGTTGTCCGATGATCACGGTGTGCGCTACGGCCACGGCCAGGAGTGGTTCGACATCGTCAGGAAGCTGTGGACCAACGATGCGCCCTTCGACTGGGACGGCGAGTACTTCAAGCTGAAGAACTGCTACTCCAACCCGCACCCGCTTTGCGGGATGCCGCCCATCATCAATGCCGCCGGCTCCGAGCAGGGCCGGGCCTTCGCCATGCGCAACGTGGATTTCCTGTTCACGCCGGCCATTGACCTCGAACGCTCGCGCACGGAGGTGGCCGACCTGCTGGCGAAGGCGCAGGCCATGGGCCGGGCCATGAAGGTGCTGACTTTCTCGCACGTGGTCTGCCGGCCAACGAAGAAGGAGGCCGAGGACTACCTGCACTGGTATTCGCAGGAACATGCTGACGAGGAGGCCGTGGACAACCTCGTGCGGCTGATGTTCGCGCACGCCGAGTCCTTCCCGCACGATCTGCTCAAGCTCATCCGTGATCGCATGGCCGCCGGCCACGGCGGCTTCCCGCTGACCGGGGATCCGGACACCGTCGCCAACGGGATCCGCCAGCTCTACGACGCCGGCTTCGCCGGTACCACGCTGTCCTTCGTGGACTACGTCAGGGAGTTCCCCTACTTCCGCGACGAGGTCATGCCGCGCCTGGAGCGCATGGGGATCCGCAAGCCGGTGCAGGTGGACGCCGCCTGAGCGGGGCGGCTAGGCGTCGAGAAAGGCCCTCAGCATGGCCGCCGTCCCGGCAGGGCGAATGGCGAGGAAGCCGTGGCTCCAGCCGGGCAGATGGCGGATGCTGCCGTTGCGCAGCAGGCCCTGCGCCCGCAGGGTGTGCGTGTGCAGGTCGTCATCGGGGTTGAGCACCAGCAGCGGCTGCGCGACGTCCGGCAGCCGTGTCTCGAGGCGATAGTTGAAGGCGGCGCGATGGCCCCACCAGGCATTCGCGCCGCCGCGGAAGTGCTCGGCGAAGTCGTCGGTGGTCTGCTGCAGGCCCTGCTGCGGATCGCGCCAGTGCCGCAGCGCCTGCCAGGTACGCAGCAGGTGCGCGCCGTCTTCGGCGGGCGCGTGCTCACCGTAGTGGGCGCGGAACTGCGCCAGCTCCTCGTCGGTGAATATCGGCGCCGACACCAGCACCAGGCGGCGCACGCGCGCCGGTTGCAGCAGTGCCATCTCGGTCGCCGTCATCGCACCGGTGTGATAGCCCATCACGTCCACCGGCTCCTGCACACCGAGTTGATCCAGCAGGGCGAAATTGGCCCTGGCGAAGTCCTGGATTTCCAGTGGCGCCGGCGGCACGTCGCTCTCGCCGAAGCCGGGGGTATCCGGGGCCAGGGCCAGGCGATCGCCACCCATGCACGCCAGTAGCGGGCGATAGATCCGCCCGGAACTCGGGCTCATGTGCAGGGCCATGAACGGCGCCTGCACGGCGGTGATCGGCCGGGCCACGTGGTAGTGGAGCTGGCCATGGCGGTAGCGGCCGTAGGCCCGGCGCACGACGGTGTTGCAGGCGCTGCTGTCGTTCAAGGCTGCCATCTCCCGGGGCTCGGCCACGCCGCCATTATGCCAGCGGCCCGGCGCCTTCGGCCCGGCCACCGCCTGCCGCCGGGACCGTGGTAACTTGGCCGGTATCGCCGTCAGCGCCAGTGGCCGCTTCGCGTTGCGGGCCCGGCCGGCTGCCGGCGGGGCATCATGGACTCAAGCAACAGGGGACATCGCATGAACTACTACCTGCCCGAGGGTTGTGCCCGACCGGACGAGGCCGCGCTGCAGGCCTTCTACGGCGAGGCCCGGGCCGCCATGCCCGAGGCCGGGCTGCCGGCGGATTTCGACGTGCGCTGGATTGGCCTGGACGCCGACACCACCGAGGCGATCATCGGGCTGATTGCCGGCGGCGACAAGACCGGCACCTACACCCTGCCGTGGATCGTGGCGGCCAGCGGCGCGCCGGCACCGGCGGCCGGCCTGCCGATCATGCTGATCGACATGCAGGGCCGGCCGCGCCTGCTGCTGCGACTGACCCGCGTCGAGGCGGTGAGCTTCGCCGGCATCAACGAAACCCACACCGCGCTCGACGGCACGCCGGTACGCGACCTCGCCATCTGGCGGCCCATGCACACGCAGTACTGGAATGCGCTGCTGGCGCCCTTCGGTCGCGAGGTGAGCGAGGACATGCCGGTGCTGGTGGAAGCCTTCGAGGTGCTCTACCCGGGCTGAGCGGCCCGGCCGGCCTGCTCAGGCCGGCGGATCGTAGGCGGGCAGGTTGTTCAGGCGCTCGACGGCGAAACCGGAGCGATCGCGGAACGCGTCGATGACTGCCTGCAACTGCGCAAGTGGCACGTGGGCATGGATGTCATCGGCATCCTCCGGGCATCGCTCGCGCACGATTTCCAGCACCTGGTCGGGGCCGTTCTGGCGGCTGGCCTGCACGACAGCACTGGTTTTCGGGCGACGGTCGGCTTCGTAGGCAGCCAGGCCGGCCGGGGGATCCTCGCGATGCGAGGCCAGGTGGAAGGCCAGCGCGCGGGCGTCGATGATGGCATGCACAGCGCCGGAGGAACTCACCGGGATGAGCGGGTGGGCCGCATCGCCGAGCAGCGTGACGCGGCCGTCCTGCCAGGCCGGCAGCGGGTCGCGATCATGCACCGGGAATTCGAAGATGTCCGCGGTGGCGGCGATGAGCGCGGGCACGTCCAGCCAGTCGAAGCGCCAGTCGGCGTACAGGGTCTCCAGCGCGGCGGCATCGGCCCGGCGGTTCCAGTCCTCGGGCTGGGTTCCCTCGCGCGGTACGTCCAGCGCCGCGATCCAGTTCACCAGTGAGCGGCCGCGCTGCTGCGCCTCGCCGGACAGCGGGTAGGCCACCAGGCGCAGCCGCTTGTCGCCGACGATGATCATGGATTCCCCGTCCAGGTAGGGGGTGGTTTCCACCGCACCCCGGTACACCGTCATGCCCGAGTACAGCGGCCGGCCCTCATCCGGCCAGCGCAGCGCG
This sequence comes from uncultured Gammaproteobacteria bacterium, assembly GCA_964351795.1. Classification (GTDB taxonomy): domain Bacteria; phylum Pseudomonadota; class Gammaproteobacteria; order JADZEE01; family JADZEE01; genus CAYGQN01. Next base: position 1,431 of record CAYGQN010000176.1, on the reverse strand, counting down.
CGGGTGCGCGAGTGCAGGCCGTCGGCGCCGATGAGCACGTCGCCACGTACCTCGATGCGGTCACCCTCGCGCGTGTCGAAGAAGGCGTCCACGCCGCCGGCATCCTGGCGGTAGTCGGCGAGGGTATGACCGGTGATTACGGCCTGCGCACCGGCGCGCTCGCGCAGCGTGTCCAGCAGCAGCATCTGGAAGCGGCCGCGATGCAGCGAGTACTGCGGCCAGCGATAGCCGGCATGCCGGCCGCAGTCCACGGCAATCGCCAGCCGGCCCCGGCGGGTGAAGTAGCGCATGGCCCGGGTGCGGATGGCCATGGCATCGAGGGCCTCGGCAAGCCCGAGGGCGTGCAGCTCGCGGCTGGCATGGGGCAGCAGGTTGATGCCCACGCCGAGCGGTGCCGGCTCGCGCACGCGCTCGAACACCCGCACGTCGATGCCCGCCTGGTGCAGGGCCAGCGCGGCGGTGAGACCGCCGATGCCACCCCCGGCGATGATTGCCTGCATACCCGTTTACCCCTGGCTGGCGAGAAGCACGAATTGTAGCCGAGCACGCGCCCGCGCCGTGCGCGGGCCGGTGCCGTGACGGATCCTGGCCCGCCGCCGGCGGCGGGCCAGGGCGGTGCTGCAGGTCGGCTGTGCCCTGGTGGTGGGCAGTGCCGGCCGGGGCAGCAGTGTCGGGCCGTGCCGGCGCAGGTTCGGCACGCGGCGCACCCGCCGTCCGCGTCCCCGTGGCCTGGCCGCAGTCAGGTCCGGGGCCCGGCCTTCCCGGCATCGACCGCCGCCAGGAGCCGATCGGCGTTGGCCATGGCCGCATCCGCGAACTCGGCGGTGCGGGCCAGCGCCGCCTGGATGCGCGGGTCGTTGCCGCGGCTCGCCAGGCCGCCGGTGATGTTGAGCCGGGCGCCCTCGAGCCAGGCCGCCATGTCCGGTTCGGCGGCATTGTTGACGGTGGTGTGGATCATGCCCTGGTATGCCCGTATCCAGTCCGCTGGTTGATCCAGCGGCCGCACCGGCACGCACAGCCGGTTCCGGTCCGCATCATCGCTGCGGGCTGCCTCGACAAAGCCGATGGCGGCGGCGGAGAAGCTGGTGAAGCCGCCGACCAGCCCCTGGATGGTGATCCGGCCCGGTTCGTAGATAGGTCGCTCGGGATTGACCGCGAAGGCACGGGCCGTGCAGTCCACGTGCACCTGGTCGCGATCGGTCGGGATCTCGCCGTGCTCGAGCACGATGCGAGTGCTGCCAAGACGCTTGATCCGGCCGAGGCGGATCACCTGCTCAATCCCTTCCAGGGCCTCGCATTCGGCATCGCTGAGGATGGCGCCGCGGAACATGTCCGGCTGCACCGCGCGGTCGAAGCGCCGCAACAGGCCGCAATCCTCGAGTCGGCGGAGAAGGTCGGCGGTGCTGTCTGCCGCGGCCAGCTGTTCCAGGG
>CAYGQN010000175.1:3143-8705 GCA_964351795.1 uncultured Gammaproteobacteria bacterium | reverse complement strand
CTGGTAGGGAAGGAAATCGCCAAGCTCGAAAGGCATGGTTCGAGGGCTCCGGACAGGTAACAATGGCATTATTGTTTCATTTGAAACTAAATTCAAGCAGACCCGGATATGGCAGATTTTGCCCCGTTTTGGGGAGCCGGGCGCTGAAGCTGCCCAGCTTTGGCGCACGCGACCGGCCAGTTCTGCACGATAGTTGCGCGCCCGGGCCGATCAGGGCGCCGGCCGGGTTGTTCTTTGCCGTTGAGGATGCGAGTCGTGCTATTTGCGAGTGCGTGAGACTGTGGTTACCATACGTGCCACTTGAGGTTCGGCTTACACGTCAACCTTTATAAAACAACGAATAATTTCGGGGATGGAATGCGCGCCATTGCAGATGGACCGGCCACTGGTTTGATGCCAGCGGATGCGCGTAATTCACAAGACACAGCAGTTCCACCACCGGTCGGTACGCGTTTTGCAGATGAGTTCTGCAGGTAACGCAAAGCGTCCGAGATCCACCTACACCATCAACAGGCAGGAACATTGATGAGCATGAGACCATTGAAACGCACGCTCACGGCGACCGCGTTGGCCCTTGGCATTGCCGTGCCACAGTTTGTCATGGCGCAGGAAGCCAAGGTCGACCAGATTGTCGAGACCGGGGAAACACGGGGGGAGGAGTCAGCGGCTTCTCAAAAGCGAATCGACACCCTCGCCGATCAGACCGGCGACCTTCTTCAGCAGTACAAGACTGCCATGAAGGTGGTGGATGGACTGAAGGTCTACAACTCCCTCCTGCAGCGTCAGCTCGACGCCCAGGACGAGGAGATAAAGAACCTCAACGACTCCATCGACAAGGTCTCCATCATTGAACGGCAGATCGTGCCGCTCATGCTCAGCATGATCGAAGGCTTGGGCGAGTTCGTCGATCTCGACGTCCCCTTCCTCATCAAGGAGCGCAAGGAACGCGTGGAGAAGCTGCGCGGGCTCATGGAGCGCGCCGACGTCACGGCCGCCGAGAAATTCCGCTCCGTGCTCGAGGCCTACCAGATCGAGAACGAGTACGGTCGCACCATCGAGACCTACAGCGGCACGCTCGAGATCGGTGGCGCCACCCGCGAGCTCGACTTCCTGAAGTTCGGCCGTGTCGCGCTGCTGTTCCAGAGCCCCAGCGGCGAGTTGAACGGCGCCTGGGACCAGCGTGCCCGCGAGTGGGTGCAGCTCGATCAGACCGAATACCGGACCGACATCCGGAACGCCCTTCGCGTTGCCCGCAAGCAGGCAGCGCCTGACCTGCTCATGTTGCCGATACTGCCGCCGGAGACCGTGCAATGAGATTCGCCAAATCCGCCCTGATTACCATCATCCTGGCGTTCATTGCGTCCACCCCGACGCTGGCACAGGACGCCAAGCCCGCCACGCTGGACCAGCTGCTCAAGCAGGTGCAGCAGGGCCGTGTGAAGGACAACACGGAGAACAAGGCCCGCGAGCAGCGTTTCCGCTCTGACAAGGCCAGCCAGGCGCGCAAGATCGAAGAGGCGAAAGCCATGCGCGCTGCCGAGGAGCAACGCAGCGAGCAGCTCGAGAACACCTTCGACGAGAACGAGCTGGAAATCGCCCAGCTGCAGGACACCCTCAACAAGCGCCTCGGCTCGCTGAAAGAGCTGTTCGGTGTGCTGCAGCAGGCAGCCGGCGATGCCCGTGGCCAGTTCGAGAGCTCCATGACGAACCTGCAGTTCCCGGACCGCACGGCGTTCCTCAGCGACCTGGCCGAGAAGATGGGCCAGACTTCCAAGCTGGCCTCCATCGAGGAAATCGAGCACCTGTGGTTCGAACTGCAGCGGGAAATGACCGAGTCCGGCAAGATCGTCAAGTTCAACTCGCCGGTCATCCTCGCCAACGGCGACCAGGTCAACAAGGAAATCGTTCGTATCGGTGTGTTCAACCTGCTGTCCGAGGGTGAATACCTGGTGTTCAACGGTGCCACCGGCAACGTCAGCGAGCTGCCGGGCCAGGGTCGCGGTGAAGTCAGCTTCGGCTTCAAGAACCCCCTCATGTCGGCCGCTGTCGCGCCGGTGGAGCTGGTGTTCGACATGATCCTCGGCTTCTTCCCCGACCCCTGGGAACGTTACCGCGCCGGCGCCCGCGCATTGCAGGCTGCCAACCCCGGCGAGGGCTTCGTCCAGGTGGCTACCGACCCGACCCGTGGCCAGCTGCTGTCGCTGCAGGTTGAGAAGCCCGAGTTCAGCGAGCAGGTCGACGCCGGCGGTGTCATCGGCTACATGATCATCTTCCTCGGCGTCATCGCCGTGTTCATCGCCATTCTTCGCTACATCTGGCTGCTGGTCATCGGTGCCCAGGTGGCGGCGCAGAAGCGCAACCTGGACAACCCCGGCACCGGCAATCCGCTTGGCCGTGTGCTCAAGGTCTACCAGGAGAGCAAGGGCATCGATATCGAGTCCCTGGAACTGAAGCTCAGTGAGGCCGTCCTGAAGGAAACGCCACGCCTGAACATGTTCAACACCCTGCTCAAGGTCATCGCGGTCATTGCCCCGCTGATGGGCCTGCTGGGTACGGTGACGGGCATGATCGTGACCTTCCAGGCCATCACCCTGTTCGGTACCGGTGACCCGAAAATCATGGCCGGCGGTATTTCGCAGGCCTTGGTCACCACGGTGGAAGGCCTTTGTGTCGCCATCCCGGTCACGCTGCTGTACACCCTGGTGTCCGGCCGCAGCCGTCGCCTCGTCCAGATCCTGGAAGAGCAGACTACCGGCCTCATCGCCGAGCAGTCCGAAGCGGCTCACCACGCCAAGGCGGCCTGACCGGGGTAAGCCGACATGGGAGAGTTAATTTTTGGCCTGATGCGCGGCATCGCCAGCATCTTCGGCGCCGAGGCAGTGGTCGTGGACGCCTGGGAATCCATCCTGGATTTCATGGCGCTCGGCGGCGACGTGCTGTTCCTCATCGGGCTGCTGCTGCTGGTGATGTGGGTCCTGATCTTCGAGCGCCTGTTCTACCTGTACTCGGGGCACAAGAAGATGGTGCGGTCGGCCATCTCGTCCTGGGAGCAGCGCCCGGAGCGAAGCTCCTGGCAGGCGCACCAGATTCGCGAGTACCTCATTTCCGAGGTGCGCATGAAGCTGGATTCCACGCTGGGCGTCATTGCCGCCTGCGTGGCGCTGGCTCCGCTGCTGGGCCTGCTTGGCACGGTGACGGGCATGATCGAGGTGTTCCAGGTCATGGCCATCTCCGGGTCGGGTAACCCGCGAATGATGGCGGCCGGCGTTTCCAAGGCCACGGTCCCGACCATGGGCGGCATGGTTGCCGCCCTGTCGGGGCTGTTCATCAGCGTGTGGCTGAACCGCAAGGCGCAATCGGAAATCGAGCTGCTCGGCGAACACCTGACGATGGATCACTGAAGTCGCGGCGAGGCCGTACTCCAGGACAACCACCTAATCGGAAGACAAGCTTATGAAGCACAGAAAATCGCACGCAGGTGACGAGGAAGAACAGGAAATCAACATCACGCCGTTGATTGACATCGTCTTCATCATGCTGATTTTCTTCATCGTGACCGCCACCTTCGTCAAAGAGACCGGCATCGATGTGAACCGCCCGGATGCCCAGACGGCGGTCAAGCAGGAAAAGGCCAACATCCTTATCGCTATCGACGACAAGAACAACATCTGGATCGACCGGCGCAAGGTGGATCTGCGCGCCGTGCGGCCCAACATCGAGCGTCTGCATGCGGAGAACCCGCAGGGCTCGGTCGTCATCCAGGCCGACAAGGAGAGCAAGACGGAGACACTGATCGGCGTGATGGATGCCAGCCGCCAGGCTGGTGTCTACAACGTCGCCATTGCCGCGCAGGAGCAATAGTTCACCGTGACTACACTGGCTCAAGACAAACCCGTCGCCGGCATCATCAGGGTGGTCATCGCCCTGGGGCTATCTTTCGCCGTGACGTTCGCGCTGTTCTATACCATGCAGTACCTGATCGCCACGGCGGACAGGTCGCTGGAGGAGGGCGGCACCCGGCACATCGTGGATTTCGTGCGCGTGAAGCGTGACGAGACCGTCGAACGCAAGAAGCCGAAGCCCAAAAAGCCGCCGCAGCCCGACGAGCCACCTCCGGAACCGCCAACCCCGGAGATGGACAATCCCAACCCCACGGCTGAAACCATCGGCGTGTCCTCGGTGCCTGTGGATACCAATATCAACCTGTCGGCAAGCGGTTTCGGCCTGGCGCCGAGTGACGGCGAGTACCTGCCAATCGTCAAGGTGCAGCCGGTGTACCCGCGCCGCGCCTTGTCCAGGGGCATCGAGGGCTACGTCATCGTCGAGTTCACGGTGACCAAGCTCGGCAATACGAAGGATGTGCGCGTCGTCGAATCAAAGCCCTCGGGAGTCTTTGACAAGGCGGCGGTCGCGGCGGCGTCGAAGTTCAAGTACAAGCCACGCGTGGTGGATGGCCAGGCTATCGAAGTGCCCGGCGTCCAGAACCAGCTCACCTTCAAGATCGAAGACTGATCGGACAGCGAGGTTCGACTATGAACGCCATCAAGCTGTTGACCGTCCTGATCCTGGCGGCCCTCCTGAGCGGGGGCGCCTGGGCGCAGGAGGACAGTGAATCGGGTCGCAAGACCAAGAAAGCGCAATCCATGAGCGAGCCCGTTTACAAGAAGCTCACCGAGGCCCAGGAACTCATCGAGGCCAAGCAGGTGGAAAAGGGCCTCGCCGTACTGGGCGAAATCAAGGCGATGGACAATCTCTCGCCTTACGAGCGCGCGCAGTTGTGGAATTACTACGCCTACACCTACTTCACGCTGGAGCGGTACCGGGACGCCATCAACGCCTACGAGAACGTCCTCAAACAGCCGGAACTGCCGGAAGGCCTGCGCAACGGCACGCTGTACACCCTTGCGCAGCTGTATTTCACCACCGAGGAATACAAGAAGGCGGTCGGAATCATCGAGGAGTGGTTCCGCGTGGTGGACGAGCCGACCGAGAACGCCTACATGCTGCTCGGCCAGGGTTACTACCAGCTCGAGCAGTACAAGAAGGCGCTCGAACCACTGCAAAAGGCCATGGTGCTCGTGAAGGGCCGCGGCGATGTCCCGAAGGAGAACCTCTACCTGCTGCTGCGCGTGATGTACTTCGAGCTCGGTGACTACAAGAACATGGCGCGCGTGGTCAAGGAAATGCTCGGCCACTACAACAAGACGGAGTACTGGATGACCCTGGCCGGGGCCTACTCCGAGATGAAGCAGATGGACAAGCAGATGTCCATCATGGAGATGCTCTACGAACGCGGCGAACTCACCAAGGAAAACCAGGTGGTCAACCTGGCCAACCTGTACCTGCTGCATGAAGTGCCCTACAAGGCCGCCAAGGTCATGGACAAAGGCATCTCGGAGGGCTCTATTGAACCCAACGTCCGCCACCTGAGGCTGCTGGCCCAGGCCTGGCAGCAGGCGCAGGAGCACGAGAAATCCATCGACCCGCTCAGCAAGGCCGCGGCAAAATCCGACGAGGGCGACCTCGAGATCCGGCTCGCCCAGGCCTTCCTGAACCTGGATC
>CAYGQN010000175.1:2911-3133 GCA_964351795.1 uncultured Gammaproteobacteria bacterium | reverse complement strand
GTCGTTGGCCGCCGCCGCCGTGCAGAGAGGCCTGAAAAAAGGCGGTGTGAAGCGGCCCGATACCGCCAACATCATGCTTGGGCTGGCGTTGTTCGAAACCAAGAAGTACAGCGCTGCCAAGAAGGCCTTCGCGGCCGCGGCCAACGACAAGCGCAGTGCCAAGACCGCCAACCAGTGGCTGAGCTACATCGACAGTGAAGTCGAGCGTCAGAAGGCCATTGA
>CAYGQN010000175.1:0-2901 GCA_964351795.1 uncultured Gammaproteobacteria bacterium | reverse complement strand
ACGGCGAGGGGCAGACGCCCATGGCGCCCGCCCGTACCCCGAACCCCACGCAGCGCGCGGCGGCGCGCGCCGCCGCCGCCGCCGCTGGCTGACAACCCCGGCGCGGCTGGCCATGCCGCCAGCCGCTACGCCAGCGACCGCCATGCCAACCATGGGCCCGTGACCACCCGGACACGGGCCTTTTTCATGTCTACCAGCCGCAGATGAGCTCCGAAGTTCTTCTCAGTGCCGAAGGCCTCGCCGTGGAGCGGCGCGGCCGGGCGCTGCTTGCGGATGTATCCTTCCAGGTGCACGCCGGAGAAATCGTGGCCGTCATGGGTGCCAGCGGCATCGGCAAGAGCAGCCTCATGCGGGCCCTGCTGGGGCTGGAACCGATCGACACCGGCGCGGTGCGCCTGTTCGACAAGGCGCTGGCACACATGCCGAGACAACATCTGAACGCCCTGCGCCAGAAGGTGGGGGTGGCCTACCAGGGAGGCGCCCTGTTCAGCTCCATGACGGTTGCCGAAAACGTGGCCCTGCCGCTGCGCGAACACACCCGGCTGGATGCCCGCACGATCGCCATCATGACGCGTATGAAACTGGCGATGATGGACCTCGCCGATGCCGAGGACCTGCTGCCCGCCCAACTGTCCGGCGGCATGCGCAAACGGGCCGGGCTGGCTCGGGCGGTCATCATGGACCCGCGACTGCTGTTCTTCGATGAACCCACCGCGGGGCTGGACCCGGCTTCGGCGGCCCGGCTGGATGACATCATCCTGGAGCTCAAGCGCGCCATGAACATGGGCATGCTGGTGATCACCCATGACCTGGACAGTGCGTTCCACATCGCCGACCAGCTTGTTATCCTGAAGCCCGGCGGTGTTGCTTATTTCGGCCCCGTGGACCAGGTGCAACACAGCGAGCATGCCGATGTGATCAATCTCCTGCAACGCAAGGTCCGCAAGGAACGCCTGGATGGTGACGCCTATATCGATCTGCTCGCTGACGGCCCGCCGGATGGCTAGGCGCGGGTGGCGGCAGCGTGCACCGGGGCAACCCGGTTGAGCATGCACGCCGCTACCGCGGAACTCGGTCGCTCCGGGCTGCTGCTCGCCGAGGCGCTCGTGGGCGTGTTCCGGCGACCATGGCGGGTCGAGGCGGTGCTGGCACAGACCATCTTCATCGGCGCGCGCTCGTGCCTGGTCATCGTGCTGTCCGGTGGCTTCGTGGGGATGGTCATCGCCCTGCAGTTTCACGACACCCTGGTGCGTTTCGGGTCGGTCAGCCTCATTGGTGCCGCGGTAGGCCTGAGCCTGGTGCGCGAGCTGGGGCCGGTCATCTGCGCGCTCATGGTGATCGGCCGCGCAGGCTCTGCGGTGTGTGCCGAACTTGCCGTCATGCGCTCGGAGGAACAGGTGGATGCCCTGGAAACCATGGGCATCGCCCCGGTGCCCTACCTGGTGTCTCCGCGCCTGCTCGCCGGGATGGTCTCGGTGCCGTTGCTGACGGCGATGTTCAACGTGGCGGGGGTCATCGGTGGCTGGTTCGTTGCCGTCATCCTTCTGCACGTCAGCGAGGGGGCGTACTTCGGCGGGATGTTCGACACGATCCTGCCCTCGGATGTCTTCATGGGGCTGGCTAAATCCATGTGCTTCGGTGTTCTGCTGACCTGGATCTGCGCCGCCAAGGGCTACTTTCTGCATTTGCATACGCGCGGCCACTACGGCTCGGAGGGCGTGAGCGTGGTAACTACGGAGGCCGTGGTCTACTCGGCCGTGTCGGTTCTGGCGGCCGATTTCCTGATCAGTGCGATCCTGGTATGAGCGAGCCGGGTCTGAGCGCGCAATTCAAGGTCGGCCTGTTCATGCTGGCCGGGCTGGCCTGCCTGGCCTGGGTGGCCCTGTCGCTTGGCGGTATCGGCCTGGTGGACGACGGCCGCTACGAGCTCCACGCCCGCTTCGGCTCGGTATCGGGGCTGCGTGAGGGCGCCTGGGTGGAACTCGCCGGTGTCCGGGTGGGCACCGTATCGGCCATCAGCGTGGACCCGGACTTCTACGAAGCAGTGGTCACCCTGCGCCTGGATGCCAACATCCGGCTGCAGGAAGATGCCATTGCATCCATTCGTACGGCCGGCATCATTGGCGAGAAATTCGTCAAGATCACCCCCGGCGGCCTGCCCGACATGCTCGCGCCGGGCGATACACTGCTGGAAACCGAATCCTCGATCAGTATCGAGGAGCTGGTCAGCAAGTACATCTTCGAGAGCTCTCGCTGAGCCCTGGCAGGCGAAGCCGCTATCCGGGCATGCGAATCACTGGCCGCCTGATGCAAGGCCTGGTCATCGCCCTGCTGGCGGGATCCGCCGTGGCGGCCGGGCTGACGGCAGGGATGGCGAATGAACCGGCCGGCCCGATACTGGCCCGCCTGGAGGCGCTGGCGCCTCCAATCGCCGCCGCGCCCGATGCCCGCGCGCGGCATCATGCCCTGCTCGAATTCATCGACGCCGCGCTCGACCTGCGGATGCTGGCCGAGCGCCTGGTCGGCCAGCCCTGGCGCGAGGCGAGCCCCGAACTGCAGGCCCGATTCCTGGCGGCCTTGCGTAGCCAGCTGGCCAGGGATGCCGCCGGGCGTACCGCCGAGCTTGCCGGTGCCCGCTGGACCGTGCAGGCGGTCGATGGTCGGGATTCGCGCCTGCTGCGCATCGAGCTGCTGGGGCAATACGAGGCGGGTTCGACAACCCTGCGCTACCGCCTGTTCCTCGATGGGCAGGCCTGGCGGGGCTACGATGTGGTGGAGCGCGGCCACTCGCTGCTGGCGCACTACCGTCGCCTGTTCAGCCGGGTATTGCGCAACGGCGTGCTGGCTCTGCTGGTGGACGAGCTTGAAGCCCGCGACAACAACGCCGGCGAGGGCGCGAGT
>CAYGQN010000174.1:0-8745 GCA_964351795.1 uncultured Gammaproteobacteria bacterium | reverse complement strand
CCATGTAGCGGTCACGCTCCATGTGGGTCTCGAACTTGTTGCGCAGGCCCAGCACGTTCGGCAGGCGGAAGGCGGCGCAGCCCAGGCCCAGGCGATGACGGCGCACGGCGTCGGCCGGGAAGGCGCGTTCGCGCACGCGCGAGTGCACGCCATCAGCGCCGATGACCACGTCGAACTCGCCCTCGCTGGCATCATCGAAGCGCACCTGTGCCACGCCGGCATCATCGTGGATGGCCTCGATGCTGGTGGCGTAGCGGAACTCGGCCAGGCCGGCGGCGTGACGCTCGAGCAGGCGGGCGAAGTCATCGCGCATGGGCTGCGCCACGTCCACCCGCCGGAACAGCTCGCCGTACTCCAGGCGCAGCAGGGCGCGGCCGCTGGCATCGTGGTAGCTGGAGGCCACGTGGCCGGCGGCGGCGGCATGCAGCTCGTCCTGCAGGCCCAGTTCCTGTGCGAAGTGATAGGCGGTGTTGGAGATGGAGATGACGTAGCCGTCGGCGCGGATGGCAGGGGCCTTCTCCACCACCGTCGGCCGGAAGCCGTTGCGCCCCAGCCAGATGGCCGCGGCAAGGCCGGCCACGCCGGCGCCGCTGATGAGAATGCGCGCCTGGCGATCCATGACCTAGCCCGGCTGCGGCCGGACCGCCAGGGCGGGCGAGCGCAGGCTGGCCATGGCCACGGCGGTGAACAGCAGCGGCACCGACATGAACGCGAACACCCCGGCGATGCTGAAGCCGGCCTCGATGAGCACGCCGCCCAGCGACGGCCCGGCGATGGCGCCCAGGCGCCCCACGCCGATGGCCCAGCCCAGCCCGGTGCTGCGCAGGCGCGTGGGGTACAGGCGCGCGGCCACGGCATACAGGCCGATGAAACCGCCGAGCACGAAAAAGCCGATGAAAAAGCTCACCAGCAGCAGCGTGCCGGGCTGGCTGTCCACGCGGGCGAACAGGGCCATCACGGCAATGCCGATCACCATGAAGCCGGTAATGAACGGCCGCAGCCCGGTGCGGGCCGAGAAGTAGCCCAGCAGCGTCATGCCCACTGCCCCACCACCGTTGAAGGCCATGTTGGCGTAGATGCCCTCGCGTACCGGCAGGCCGGCATCCACCACGATTTTCGGGATCCAGCTGAGCAGGAAGTACAGCGTGAGCATGGCCATGAAGAAGGCCAGCCACAGCAACAGCGTCCACAGCCGATACTCGCCGAGCAGCAACTGCCGCACGCCGCTGGCACCGGCCTCCTCGCGGGCCGGTGGCAGCTCGCTGAGCGGCGCCCAGCCATTGCGGGCGATGATCGCATTCACCCGCGCCAGCGCATTGGCACCGCGCTGCTGGATGAGGAAGTGCACGGACTCGGGCAGCAGCAGGAAGGTCACCGGCACCATGGCCAGGGTGATCGCGCCGCCGGCGAGGAACACCGAGCGCCAGCCGAAGGCGGCGATGAGTTCGGCGGCCAGGTAACCGCCGGCGATGGCGCCCACCGGGTAGCCGAAATGCAGCACCCCGATGAGCAGGTTGCGATAACGGTCCGGGGAATACTCGGCCACCATGGCGGTGATGACGGCCAGGGTCGCGCCGATGCCAAGGCCGGTGAACACGCGCAGCAGCGCCAGCTCCACCACGCTGGCGGCCTGGGCGGTGGCCACCATGCCGATGCCGATCACCGCGAGGCTGCCAAGGATGAGGCGGCGGCGGCCGAAGCGATCACTCAGCGGCGCAATAAAGAGCGCCCCGAGGGTCATGCCCAGCAGCCCGGCGCTGAACACGATGCCGAGCCGGGTGGGCGCCAGCGCCCATTCCTCGGCAATGCGCGGTGCGGTGAAGGCGATGGCCAGGGTGTCCATGCCGTCGAGCAGGTCGATAAGCCAGCAGACGAGCACCGCGGTGATCTGCACGCTGGTCATCGGCCCGGCCTCCAGGCGATCGCGTGGGTCGGGCAGCGCGTCGGCGGCCCCGGGCGCCGGCGCCACGGCGGGTGTTGTCTGGCTCATGCTCACGTTCGTCCTCGTTGAATAGCCCCCGACTATTCGCCTCGAACGAAGGAAACCGGTGGCCCGGCTCCCACACGCCTCGCGACGATGCCCGGCGTGCAACGGGCTGTCGGCTCACTCATCCGCCCACTGTAACCCGCGTGGCCGGCAGCGACACCTGCCCGTGCCGCCTACTCCTCGAACCAGTCGTCCAGTTCGCCGTCGTGAATCTCGTGGATGGCCACGTCGTTGAAGGCGCGGTAGGCGCTCCAGTGGCTGATCTTGTCGGCCAGTTGCATCAGCTCGTCGCTGTTGCTGTCGACATGGCCGGTGTCGGCGCGCATGCGCGTGTTGTAGTCGCGCAGCTTCGCGTCTGCATAGGCATTGCAGCGCTGGAGGAAGTCCACCACGATGCGCTTCCTGTCGTCGGGGCTGATGCCGTCGGCCATGTCAGCCGGCCTCGGCGAAAAAGTCCGCCACCAGGCGGTTGAAGCGCGCGTTGTGCTCAATCTGCGTCCAGTGCCCGCAGCGGCCGAACACGTGCAGCTGCGAGCGGCTGATGAGCTGGCTCAGCCGCAGCGAGGTCTCCAGCGGAATCACCTGGTCGTCGCGGCCGTGGATGATGAGCGTTTCATGGGCGATGGCGGCAATGGCCTCGTCCGGGCTGGCCAGCGCATCGACCCAGCGTTGGCGCGGCGCCGGGAACATCGACGCGTAGGCCTCCTGGATGCCGGGGCCGATGCTGGCCCGGTAACGCAGCTCGGCCAGTTCGTCGGTGACCAGCGAGCGGTCCCAGGCGAAGATGTCGAGCATGGCCCGCATCTGCTCGATGGAGGGCTCGTAGCCCCACACGCGGTCCAGCGCCTCGGTCAGCTTGAAGGGCACGCCGACGCTGCCCATCAGCACCAGCCGGTTTACCCGCTCGGGGTGGCGGATGGTCAGCGCCAGGGCCAGCGCGCCGCCGTAGGAGTTGCCCACCAGGTGCACCTGCTGCAGGCCCAGGGCGTCCATCAGCCCCACGGCATGGCTGACCCAGGTGTCCATGTCGTAGCGCACGCCCGCGGGCCGCTCGGTGAAGCCGAAGCCCACCGCATCCGGCGCGATGACGCGGTAATGCTGCGCCAGCACCGGGATCACCAGCCGCCAGTTGGCCCAGGCGCTCACGCCCGGCCCCGAACCGTGCAGCAGGAACACCGGCGTGCCCTCACCCTGGTCGTGGTAGTTGGTCATGATGCCGGCCGCCTCGATGCGCTGGCCGATTTCAGGGTTCGCCATCATCACTCCTGTGCGTTTGCACGCTGCTCATGGTTTGCATTTTTCTGCGGGCGCTAAAGCTACCATTTTTCGCCCGTGCTGCGCTTGCGATGCGCGGCAGTGCTTGCCGGGCGGGTATGCCTTTCGGGTAAGCTGCGCCTCTCGCGTTCCCGGCTCACCGACGAGGGTATGAGATGGCTACACGTCGCCGCGCGTTCCTCAAGCAGGTTTCCGCCACCACGGCACTGGTGGCGCTGGCACCGCCGCTCGCCGGCACGGCGCTGGCCGCCGCCGACCGCCAGGGGGTGCTGGTGCTGGTGGACCAGCGCTGGCCGGAGGCACGCAGCTTCGCCGGCGCCTGCATGGACGCCGGCTGCACCGTGCAGCCCGGGGATGTGCTGGCCACCCGCCCGTCGCTGGAACTGCCGGCCCAGGTGCACACGGTGCTCGGCCTGACCACCCATTCGGATTTCTTCATCTGCGAGCAGCTGCTGGCGCGCCAGCGCTGGCGCACGCATTACCGGCTCGGCCACCTGTTCAGGGGCGAGGCCGCCCTGCATGCGCACGCCCCCGGCGTGGATGACGCCGGCCTGCCGGCGCCGCTGAACCGCGCCGGCCGGCAATGGCCGCTGCTGCTCGCCGCGGGCCTGGTAGGAGCCGACCCCGCCGCGGTGCCGCTGGGCCGGCCAACGCCGCAGGTGACACAGCTGGTGTCCTGGGCCATGCATCGCGAGGCCGCGGCATGAACGCCCCCTTGCCGGCCGGCATCAGCGCCGCGGATTTCCAGGCCGCCATCGCCGAGCTGCGCGAGGCGGTGGGCCGTGACTACGTCTGGGGGAACGAGGATCCGGCCCTGGTCAGCTACGACGATGCCTACGCCATGTCCGGCCCGGGCACGCACCTGCCCTCGGCTGCGGTGGCGCCGAAGGGGGTGGAGCAGATCCAGGCAGTGCTGGCCGTCGCCCGTCGTTACCGGATCCCGCTGTGGACGATTTCCACCGGACGCAACTATGCGTACGGCGGCCCGGCGCCGCGCCGGCCCGGGTTCATCGTGCTCGATCTCAAGCGCATGAACCGCATCATCGAGGTGAACGAGAAGCACGGCTACGCGGTGGTCGAACCGGGCGTGACCTACTTCGACCTGTACCGCTACCTGCAGGAAAAGGGCATCAAGCTGTGGATCGACCCGGCGGCGCCGGGCTGGGGCGGCGTGCTCGGCAACCTCGTGGACCACGGCGCCGGCTACACGCCCTACGGGGATCACCTGCTGATGCAATGCGGCATGCAGGTGGTGCTGGCCGACGGCACGGTGGTGGAAACCGGCATGGGCGCGGTGCCCGGTTCGCGGGCCGGCCACGTGCATCGCTACGGCCTTGGGCCCTGGGTGGACGGCCTGTTCACGCAGAGCAACTTCGGCATCGTCACGCGGGTGGGGATCTGGCTCATGCCCGAGCCGCCCGGCTACCGACCCTACCTGGTGACCTTCGAGAACGAGGAAGACCTCGAGCAGGTCACCGACCTCGTCCGCCCGCTCAAGCTGAACATGGTGATCCCGAACGCCGCCACCACCGTCGGCCTCATCTGGGACGCGGCCATCCGCGTCACCCGGGCCCAGTACCACCAGGGCCCGGCACCGGTGCCGGTGTCCACCCTGCGGAAAATCGGGCAGGACCTTGGCATCGGCCTGTGGAACTTCTACGGCGCGCTGTACGGCCCCGAGCGCATCATGGACAACAACTGGAAGCTCATCGAGGACAGCTTCCGGCAGGTCAAGGGCGCGAAGTTCTACTTCGAGGCCGACCGCCGCGATGATCCCACCTTCCGCTACCGCGCCGATCTCATGCGCGGCATCCCCAGCATGACCGAGTACTCGGTGCTCAACTGGGGCGGCGCCAACGGTGCGCACACGGACTTCTCGCCCATCTCCGCCGTCACCGGCGCCGAGGCCATGAAGCAGTACGTGATGATCCGCGATCGCATGCACGAGTTCGGTTTCGACTACGTGGGGGAATTCCTGGTCGGCTGGCGCGAGATGCATCACATCGCCTTCCTGCTGTACGACCGCCTGGACGAGGACGAATGCGCCCGCGGCGCGGAGCTGTTCCGTCTGCTGGTGGAGGACGCCGCCGCGGCCGGGTATGGCGAGTACCGCACGCACCTGGACTACATGGACCAGATTGCCGACACATACAACTGGAACGACCGCGCCCTGTGGCGCCTGCACGAGCGCCTGAAGGACGGCCTGGACCCGGACGGGATCCTGTCGCCGGGCAAGATGGGGATCTGGCCGGCCTCGATGAGAAAGCCGGCATGAGCCCGGCCCTGCCCCGGCTGGCCGCGGCCCTGCCCGTGATGCTGATGATCGCCCTGCTGCTCGGCGGCTGTGCCGGCGACGAGGACACCGCGGCGAAGACCACCGGCACAGCCGCGGGCGACGCGGCCACCGCGCCGGCCGCGGACAGCGCGGGCGAGGCCGCCGTGGCGACGGTCGCCAGCACCGTCACCGCGCCGGTTGCTGACGACCACCCCGGCGCCATCGCCTTCGCGCACAATTGCGCGCCCTGCCACGCGGCCGGGCCCGGCCACGCCGGCACCATGCGCCTGGGCCTGCGACTGGGCGAGGCGCAGGCGGTGCTGGCCGAGCGCGAGAACCTGGCGCCGGACTATGTGCGCGCCATCGTACGCAACGGCCTGGGCATGATGCCCGGCTTCCGCCCGGCTGAAATCCCGGACGATACGCTGGATGCGATCGCTGCCTGGCTGGCCGAGTAGGTGCCCGACGCCATGAACCCGCGCGAGCAGACACTGACCCCGGAAGCCCTGGCCATCGCCCGGCGGGTGGGCAGCCTGCGGGATTTCCTCGAGCTGCTGCGCGAGCACGGCCAGTGCATCACCTGGCCGGACGCCATCCTGCCCGAGCCGGACATCCGCAACATCGCCGCTGCGGCCGGCCGCGACGAGATGTACGGCCCGGCGGTGCTGTTCGACAACATCCGCGGCTACCCCGGCAAGCGGCTGGTGCTGGGCGTGCACGGCAGCTTCAGCAATATCGCGCTGCTGCTGGGCCATCCGCGCGGCAGCAGCATCAAGTCCCTGTTCTACGACATCGCCGGGCGCTGGGGTTCCGACCGCCCGCTCATCGAACGTGTCGCGCCGGCACAAGCGCCGGTGAACGACAACCGCCTGGAGTCGGGCATCAATCTCTACGATCTGCTGCCCCTGTACCGCACCAACGCCATGGACGGGGGCTTCTACATCGCCAAGGCGAACATCGTCAGCCGCGACCCGCGCGCACCGGAGGATTTCAACCGCCAGAACGTGGGGATCTACCGCATCCAGGTGCACGGCCCGGACCTCATCAGCATCCTGTCGGTGGCCTCGCACGACCTCGCCCGGCAGATCATGGCGGCCGAGGCGCAGGGCCTGCCGCTGCGGGTGGCGATCATGCTGGGCAACCACCCGGCCATGTGCATGTTCGCGGCCACGCCGGTGAACTATGACGAGTCCGAGTTCGCCTATGCCTCGCAGATGATGGGCGCCCCGCTCACGCTCACCGAATCGGGCAACGGCATGGACATCCTGGCGCACTCCGAGATGATCATCGAAGCCGAGCTGGTGAACAACGAACGCCTGCTGGAAGGGCCGTTCGGGGAGTTCCCGGGCAGTTACTCCGGCGTGCGCAAGGTGCCGGCCTTCCGCGTCACCGCGGTATCGCATCGCAACGACCCGATTTTCGAGAACATCTACATCGGCCGCGGCTGGACCGAGCACGACACCCTCATCGGGCTGAACACCAGCGCCCCCATCTACGCCGCGCTGCGCCAGAGCTTCCCGGAGGTGGTGGCGGTCAACGCGCTGTACCAGCACGGCCTGACCGGCATCATCTCGGTGAAAAACCGCTTCGCCGGCTTCGCCAAGTCCGTGGCCATGCGGGCGCTGGGCACGCCGCACGGGCTGATGTACCTGAAGAACCTCATCATGGTGGATGACGACGTCGATCCCTTCGACCTCAACCAGGTGATGTGGGCGCTGTCCACGCGCACCCGTGCCGACGACATCATCGTCATACCGAACATGCCGATGGTCATCATCGACCCGGCCGCGGCCGTGCCAGGCAAGGGCCACCGGCTGATCATCGACGCGACCAGCTTCATGCCGCCGGACGAGATCGGCGCCGACTCGCAACTGGTCAGTCCACCGGCCGGCCCGGAGATCGATGCGCTGGCGCAGCGCATCCAGCAACTGCAGGAGGGCCGGCAATGACGCCCGTCTGCCCGCGCTGCGAGCGCCCGGAGCCACGCCGCGAACAGGACGGCCACGAACAGGGTCGCCTTCTGTGGACGGTCTGGCACTGCACGGCGTGCTCGTTCACCTGGCGCGACAGCGAACCGGCCGAGAGCATCGACCCGGCCCGCCGCGGACGCTGGTTCGCCGTGGACCCGGACGACACCGATCGCTATCGCCACAACATCCCGCCGGCCAGAGACTGACCGGCGCAGGGGCAGACCATGAACGACATGTACAACAAGCTCCGCCTGCTGCTCGGCAGCGACGCCGTTGCGCCTTACGACCCCGGCCACGGCGCGCGCGCCGGCGCCGCCGAGGCCATCGTCCTGCCCGACTCGGTGGACATGCTGCGCAAGCTGGTACTGGCCGCGCCGGGCCTGGGAGTCGCCCTTGCCGTCTCGCCCAATGCCAGTGGCATCGGCGCGCAGGTCGGCACCAGCGAGCGGCGCACCGTGCTGGTGGACCTGTCGCGCATGAACGCCATCATCGAGGTGGACGTGGACAACGGCTATGCCCTGCTGGAACCGGGCGTGAGCTACGAGGCGCTGCATGCCCACCTGCAGGCGCAGGGCCTGGGGCTGTGGATCGACTGCGAGCGCAACGCGCTGGCCTCGGTCGCCGGCAGCATCGCGCGGCGCGGCAGCGGCTACACGCCCTACGGTGATCACCTGCTCATGCAGTGCGGCTTGGAAGTGATGCTCACCTCCGGTGAGCTGGTGCGCACCGGCATGGGCGCGATGCCGGGCAGCAACACCTGGCAGCTGTTCAAGTACGGCTACGGCCCCTACATCGACGGGCTGTTCACCCAGGGCAATTTCGGCATCATCACCAAAATCGGTGTGTGGCTGATGCCGGCGCCGCCGGCCTACCGGCCGTTCATGGTTTCCCTGCCCGATGACGCTGCACTGGCCGCGGCCATGGAACTGCTGCGGCCGCTGCGCGTGAACCAGATCGTGCCGAACACGGTGGTGGTCAGCCACGCGCTGATGGACCTCGCCCCGTTCGCCCGGCGGGCGGATTTCCTCGCTGGCGGGCAACTGGACGTGGAGGCAGCCCGCGCCCGGCACGGGCTTGGCCTGTGGAATGTCTACGGCGCGCTGTACGGGCTGCCGGGCAACGTCGAGGCCTCCTGGGAGATGCTGCAGCCGGCGCTGGCCTCATTGCCCGGCGCCGGCATCAGCACCGAGCTGGACGAGCCCGCCCCCAGCCCCTGGTACCACCGCGAGCGGGCCATG
>CAYGQN010000173.1:3720-8750 GCA_964351795.1 uncultured Gammaproteobacteria bacterium | reverse complement strand
GAATCTGTTTCCGGAGCGATGTGCGTCCTGCCCTTTCCGGGGCCGGCGAGCGGCCGGCAGGCGGCGTGCTACAGCGGCAGGGGCGTAGGCGTGTCCAGCAGCCGCGTGCGCAGGTGCACGATGCGCTGCGCCAGCTGCCACTGCCCGGCCTGCTGCTCCCAGCGATCATCGTAGCGGCCGACCGCGTACAGGCGGCTGCGGCCGTCATCGTCGGTGGCGTAGGCCGCCAAAGTGGCGGAGGTGGTGGCGATGTCGGCATTGATGCTGAGGCTGTCCACGGCCACCAGGCGATCCAGCGCCACGCTGGCGTGGATCTGCCACTCGTGGCTGGCGGCCGAGGCCAGGCGGGCGCGCAGTTCCTCGCGGTTCATGGCCATCCAGACCATGGCTGTGTCCAGCTCCGGCGCGCTGACCTGCAGCCGGTACTCGCCGGCGGGTGTGTACAGGGCGAGGTAGTCATCGAAGCGCTGGTCATCCAGGCAGCGGGCGCTGGCGTGGACGAGGTCCCGCAGCGTCTCGCGCAGTTCGGCATTCACCCGGCGATGCCCGCGGCGGCGTCGATATCATGCGCGGCACGGCCGATGCGCCGGCCCCACTCGGCGTAGAAATGCCGCAGCGGTTCGTCATCCATGGAGCCGGCCTCCTCGCGCGCCACCACGCTGTAGCGGCTGCTGCCGGCGAGGATGTTGCCCATCTGCGCTTCCACGGCCCAGATGTCCTCGGGCAGGTTGGTGCCGGTGGGCCCCCACACCTGGTTGTGATGGCGCAGCCGCAGCGCCCGCTCGGCCGCCGTGTCGGCGCGCGGGGCAAGGCCGCGGCATTCCAGGATGGTGCGCTCCGGGCTCACCGGGATGAGCGAGTCGATGCGCACGACGGTGGAGCGGCAGTTCAGCATCAGGTCCGGGAAGATATCCACCACGATGTGGCCGTTCGGCTGCATGCCTGGCAGCGTATTGGTTTCCCGCTGCTCGAACTGCAGGCGCTCGTAGTTGTAGCTGGCCTGCTCGAACACGGCATGGCCGCCGGGCCGGCACTGCCAGCTGCGCTGGCGATAGGTCTTGTCCGCCACGCCGGTGGTGCGGTTGAGCACGTGCAGCAGCTCGTGGTAGCCCTCGCAGTTGGTCTCCACGAACAGCTTCCAGTTGGCCTTCAGCTCGGTGCGATGGAAGTGGAATACCTCAAGGTCCGCCGTGCCGAACGGGGTTTGGACGGTGTCCAGCATCGGCGCGCCGAGGAAGGTCTCCAGCGGCGGCGGCTCCGCCTCCAGGCTCACGAATACCAGCCCGTGCACCTCGGCAACGTGCGCTTCGTGCAGGTGCACTTCTTCGCGGCGCACCGCCTCGCCGTAGGCGGCAGGCTCGGGGATCACCAGGCACTGGCCGCGCGTGCTGTAGCTCCAGTGATGGTAGAAACAGGTCATGCGCGCGCGTTCCAGGCAGCCGGCGCGCCGGCGCAGGATCTGCGCGCCGCGATGCGGGCAGGCGTTCATGAAGGCGCGGATGACGTCGTCATCGCCGCGCACGACGATGAGCTCGTGGCCGCCCACATCCACCAGTCGGTAGCTGCCGCGGCGGGGCAGTTCGCTCGCGTGCAGCACGAAGCGCCAGCAGCGGCCGAAGATCTCCCGTTGCTCGGCGGCGAATATGCCGGCATCGGTGTAGATGCGGTTGTCCAGGTAGTGCTGCTCGGGCAGGCGGGGTTGCTGCCGGGCATCGAGGGGCTTGGGCTGCACGCTGCTGTCTCCTGTTCAACCGCGATGCCGGGGCCGGCCCGGCCTTGATGACAACGACCGGCCCGCAGGGCATAGTCGCCGCCATGATTGCACACGCAACTCCGGCACCGTCGAAGGCCCTGGGCCGCGCCGGTCTGCCTGCTGCCCGGCGAGTGTACCGCGCGTGCGCGGCCGGCAAAACCGCGCCGCCCGGGCCCGGCGCCTGGCGCGCTGCGCTCATGGCGATGCTGCTGCTCGTGCTCTCGGGCTGCGAGGTCGTGTCCGGCCCGCCGGTGATCCGCGCCATCAGCCTGCTGCCCCTGCAGAACCCCTACGCACGGGATTTCGCCGCCTGGGTGGAGACGGTGAACGAACGGGCCGCGGGCCGGTTCCGGATCCTGCTGGTGGGCGGGCCGGAGGCGCTGCCCACCTTCCAGCAGGCCGATGCGGTGCGCACGGGCGTGGTGCACATGGTGTTCGGCCCGGCCACCTACTACCTGGGGCAGTTGCCCGAGGTCGAGGCGATGTTCGCCAGCAACCTCACCCCGGCGCGCACGCGCGAGAACGGCGGCCTGGCGCTGATGGACCGCCTGCACCGCGAGCGCATGAATGTGCGTTACCTGGCGCGCAGCCACTACATCGCCTTCCACGTGTTCACCCGCACCGAGCCGGCCCTGCTCGCCGACGGCCAGCCGGACCTGCGCGGCCAGCGTGTGCGCGGCGGGCCGGTGTGGCGCAGCTTCGTGGAGGAACTGGGCGCGACCTTCGTCAACATCCCGGCCCCGGACGTGTACACGGCGCTGGAACGCGGCACCATCGATGGCGTGGGCTGGCCCATCGTCGGCATTCGCGAGTTCTCATGGGACCGGCACCTGCACTGGCGCATCGACCCGGGCGTGTTCTCCAGCGATGTCGGCATCATCTTCAATGCCGACAAGTGGGCGGCGCTGCCGGAGGAGGACCGCGACCTGCTCGCCGCGGCGGCGGCCGAGTACGAGGCCGGCAGTCACGCCCGCTTCCGCGAGATGACCGTGGAGATCGATGCCGTGCTGCGCGATGCCGGCCTGCAGGTGCTGACGCTGGAGCCGGCGGCGGCGGCACGCTTCCGCGCCCGCGCGACCGAGGTCATCTGGGCGCGCCTGCGCACGCGGGCGCCGCAATCCTGGGCCGCCCTGCGCGAGCATTTCCACGATGAATGATCGCCCTGGCGGTGCCTGGGAGCAGTTCCTGTTCGCCCTGCTGGTGGCGGGCGGGCTGCAGCTCGTGGTGGCCACCGTGCTCATCGTCTACGACGTGCTGGCCCGCAACCTCGGCGGCTCGCCCTTCCCGCACACCGTAGCCCTGACCGAGTACGCGCTGCTGTTCCTGACCTTCATGGGCGCGCCCTGGCTGGTGCGCAGCAACGGCCACGTGCGGGTGCAGCTGTTCTCCGGCCTGCTGCCGGCGCGCGGGCGCATATTCCTGGCGCGGGTGGCGGCGGGGGGCTGCGTGCTGGTGTGCGCGGTGCTGGGCTGGTACTCGGCCGGCGTGGCCATCGAGTCCTACGGCCGCGCCGACGTGGAGATGCGCTCCTTCGACATGCCGCGCTGGCTCATCTTCGCCATCATGCCGATCTCCTTCGCCCTGCTTGCCATCGAGTTCACGCACAAGCTGCTGCGCGCCGAGGCGGCCGATGCCGGGCCGCTGACGGGGCACGACTAGGCCATGGACTGGGGCGCCGCACTGCTGCTGATGGTGGGCCTGACGATGGTCTTCGTGCTGCTCGGCATGCCGGTGGCCTTCGCCTTCCTGGCCGCCGACGCCGTCGGGGTGATGCTGTTCATGGGCGGTGATGCCGGCCTCGCCCAGCTCGTGCGCAACAGCGCCAGCGCCCTTACGCGCTTCGCCCTGGTCCCGGTGCCGCTGTTCCTCATCATGGGCGAACTGTTCTTCCACACGGGCCTGGGCCGGCGCATGTTCAACGCCCTGGATTGCCTGTTCGGCCGGCTCCCGGGGCGCCTGTCGTTCATCACCGTGGGCGGCGGGACGCTGTTCGCGGCGCTGTCCGGCTCCAGCATGGCCTCCACCGCCCTGCTCGGCACGCTGATGGTCCCGGAGATGACCCGGCGCGGTTATCACAAGCGCCTGTCCATCGGCCCCATCCTCGGTGTCGGCGGCCTGGCCATTCTCATTCCGCCCTCGGCGCTGGCGGTGCTGCTGGGAAGCATCGCCCGCATCGACGTGGGCGCCCTGCTGATCGCGGGGTTGCTGCCCGGGCTGATCCTGGCGGTGTTGTACACGCTGGTGATCATCATCAACATCCGCCTCGACCCGGATGCGGCACCGGCCTACGACGTGGAAACCGTGAGCATCCCTGAGCGGCTGCGCCTGGTGGCGGTGGACGTGCTGCCCATGGGCCTGGTGATCTTCCTGGTCATCGGCATGATCGTGCTCGGCTGGGCCACGCCCACCGAATCGGCCGCGCTCGGCGTGGTGGGTGTGCTGCTGCTGGCCGCCGCCTACCGCTGCCTCACGCCGGGCTCGCTGCT
The DNA here is from genome assembly GCA_964351795.1 of uncultured Gammaproteobacteria bacterium. GTDB lineage: Bacteria > Pseudomonadota > Gammaproteobacteria > JADZEE01 > JADZEE01 > CAYGQN01. The sequence goes on along the minus strand of CAYGQN010000173.1, from coordinate 4,511 downwards.
CCGCGCGGTGCTCGGTGCCATGCGGGTCACGGTGATGATGTTCATGATCATTCTCGGCTCCACCACCTTCAGCCAGGTGCTGGCCTTCTCCGGCGCCACCGGCTCGCTCATCGACTGGATCGGCGCCGCCGATGTCGCGCCCCTGGCGGCGCTCATCGTGATGTTCGTGGTGATGGTGCTGATGGGTGCATTCATGGATCAGCTGTCGATGATGATGCTGACCGTGCCGGTGTTCGTGCCCATTGCCGTCACCTACGGTTATCACCCGGTGTGGTTCGGCGTGGTGATCCTGCTGGCGCTGGAGATCAGCCTCACCATGCCGCCCATGGGCCTGCTGCTGTTCGTGATGAAGGGCGTGGCGCCGCCGGGCACGCGCCTGCAGGAGATCTGGCTGGCGGCGCTGCCGTTCATGGCCTGCGCCGTGGTGCTGGTGGCCCTGTTGATCGCCTTTCCCATCCTGGCGCTGTGGATCCCGCAGCTGGCGGGCATGCAATGAAGGCTGCCGTCATTGCCGACAGCAGCGCCTGGGACGCGCCGGCCATCAGCGCCTTTCTCGACAGCGCCGCCATCCCGGTGCGCCTGGCCTGCCTGAATGCCGAGGGGGCGCCGTTCGTCAGTTCGCTGTGGTACCTGCACGAGGCCGGCGAGCTGCTGGCCTGCGTGCAGGACGACGCCTTCCTGGCCGGTCGCTTCGCCGTCGATCCGCGCTGCGGCTTCGAGGTGGCCGGCGATCTGCCGCCCTATCGGGGGGTGCGCGGCCGTGGCGAGGTGCGCATCGACCAGGCGGGGGC
>CAYGQN010000173.1:0-3710 GCA_964351795.1 uncultured Gammaproteobacteria bacterium | reverse complement strand
CCGCACAGGTGCTGCCGCGGCTGCTGCAGCGTTACCTCGGCGAGGAAGACTCGCCGCTGGCCAGGTGGTTGCTGTCGCGTATCGATACCGAGGTGCTGCTGCGGATCCGGCCGGTATGGCTGACGGCCTGGGACTACACGCCGCGCATGCGCCCGCGCTGAGCCGCCCCGCGGCCCCGGCCGGGGCTGCCCGGACTGGCATGATCCTCGCATTGTCGGCACTAACTGTCGCAACCGCGAAGCCGCAAGGAGTCATGCCATGCAACGTGTCGCAATGCTCATCGCCGAGGGTTTCCAGGACGCCGAAGTGGAGGTGCCGCGAGAGCGCCTGGGCGCCGATCACGAGGTGGTGCTCGTCGGCCGTGACCCGGGGGCGCGTTGCCGCGCCGGGAACGGGCGCGCGCAGGCCCGCGCGGACATCAGTACGGCCGCGGCCGGCGCCGAGGCCTTCCAGGCCCTGCTCATTCCCGGCGGCCGGGCGCCGGAGCAACTGCGCACGGATCCGGATGTGCTGGCCCTGGTGCGCGCCTTCGTTGCCGCGGGCAAACCGGTGGCGGCGATCTGCCATGGCCCGCAGGTGCTCATCAACGCCGACGTGGTACGCGGCCGGCGGCTGACCTCCTACCCCGGGATCCGCCGCGACCTGGAGAACGCCGGGGCCGACTGGGTGGATGCGCCGGTGGTGGAGGACGGGCCGCTCATCACCTCCCGCGACCCGGGCGATCTTGAAGCGTTTACAAAAGCGGTGCAGCGGCGCTTGTAGTTATTGCAAGCGTCGCACGGCCGGGCTTGTGCCGGGCCGCCGTCAGATTGGCGGGGCGAGGCGGTACAGCAGCCAGAACAGCAATGCGAGCTGCACGGTGTTCACCACCACCGTGGCGTTGTGGATCCGCCTGAAGCGCCGCGCCTGCCCGCTGTCGGCGGCGGCATTGGCCGCGGGCATGAGTACCTGGCGGGAAACGATGAAGCCGAGCGCGCAGGCCAGCAGTGCCATCGACCCGGTGGTGTCACGGCGCAGGAAGGCCAGCCCCATGGCCAGCGAGCTGAACATGGCGAAGAACAGGTAGTAGAACGGAAAGAAGGCGCGCACGAAACCGCGCGCGGCCGTTGTGCTCAGCTGCGTGAACACCATGGGCGCGAACAGCAGCTGGAAGCTCACCATGCCACCGAAGATGATGGCGAGCGTCACGAGATAGGCGACTTCAAGCATGGCGTAGCGGGCTGGATATCAGGCGATTGGGAACGCAGGCCGTATGGGAACCCAGGCCCCGTGGTGCTGGCGTGAAAACCGGCCGGGCGGGTGCCCGGCCGTGGTCGCGCCGAACGCGCCCCCGGCCTACTGGCCGCCGCGCTGCTGGTTGAACTGCGCCTGCATCTGCTGCTGGATCTGCTGCAACTCGTCGATGAGGGCGGGGGTGTCGGGGTTCTGCTCCGCCATGGCCGTCAGCAGGTTCTGCTGGAACGTCTGCCCCGCGGTGGCCACGGCGTCGTCCTCAAGGGCTGCCTGGCGCGCGGCCATCAGCGTCAGGCGGGTATCGCGGAACTCCTGCGCCATTGCCTGCTGACGTTCCTCGCTGAGGTTCCCGCCCTGGGCTTCGCGCTGCAGTTCGGCGAGGCGGGCCACGGCTTTCTCCGGGTCGGCGCCTTTTTCCGTCATCGTCTTGCGCAGCAGTGCCTGGAACGCATCGCGTTGCGTGGCCAGTTCCGGGTTGTCGGCCAGTACGGCCTGCTCGGTGCGCTGCAATTCCTCGGCAATGGCCTGCATGCGCTGCTCGGGCCCGCTCGGATCGCCCGCTGCGGCCCCCTGGGCATGAGCGGCACCGCACAGGCTGAGCGTGAGCAGGGCGGCGGTGGCGAAACGGATCATCATCGGGGAGTCTCCTTGGGTTGCCCGGCCGGCGACGGGCCGCGGGCGCGTGGGATGAGGCCGGCACACTATCAAAGCCCGGCCCGGAAGCCCAATGCCCCGCCAGCCCTCGTGCCGGGGGGGGGGCGTTTGCAAGGGGGCGATGCCCGGCCGCGCCGTCGGGCCCGGGCCAACAGACAGGTCAGGCAAGGACACGCCGTCGGGCAGGCCCGGTGGCTGACCTCCGCCTGCGGGCCGGATCCGCAAGCGCGGCGACTGGCCGGCTGCGCAAGCGTCGGGGTCTGCTCGGCAACGCGCCTTGCCTCAGTGCAGGGCGCCCGGGTCCAGCACGGCCAGGGTGATGTCGTCGCGGCGCCGGCAATCGCCGCCGGCAACAGCGTCGACAATGCTGTCGATGCGCGAGCCCGGCGGCAGCCTGGCGCTGCCGGCAATCAGCGTTGCCAGGCCGCGCAGGCCGAGTTCGTCGCCGTCGGCGTCCATGGCCTCGCTGACACCGTCCGAGTACAGGTACAGGCAGGCATCAGCCAGGGACACCGTGCGGGTCTCGAACGCGATCCCGGGCACGATCCCGAGCGGCGGTGAGTCCGCGCCGGCGACCACGGCTATTCCCTGGCCCTGGCGCCACAGCATCGGCGGTGGATGCCCGGCACTGACGATTTCCACCTTGCGCGAGACCGGATCGTAACTGCCGGCCACCATGGTCACGAACATGCCGCGCACCGAGGTATCGCAGATCTCCTCGTTGATGACGGCAATGATGTCCTCCAGCGGCATCTGGCGCCGGCCGAGGCAGCGGAACAGGCTGCAGGTCTTGGCCATCAGCAGTGCTGCCGTCAGGCCCTTGCCCGACACATCGCCGAGGTTGAACAGCACGCGGCCGTCGGCAGCGGTGAAGTAATCGTAGAAATCCCCGGACAGCTCGCGCGCCGACACATTGCGCGCCCAGACCGGGCCGGCCGCCGTCGGCGCGCCGGGCAGCAGGCTGCACTGTATCTCGCGGGCGATTTCCAGCTCGCCGGCCAGCCGGGCGGCCAGTTCATCACGCTCGCGCAGCGCCTGCTGCAGCTTCCAGTTCATCTCCTGGAAGCCGAGATTGTCATCGGCCAGGCGCGTGTTGATGCGCGCCGACAGGGTGTCGAGATCAACCTGCTCCGGCACCGCCATCTGCAGGCCCGCGGCGGCGTCGGTGACCAGCGCCGGGATGGCCGCCAGCCAGTCGTGCGCCTGCTCGGATGTCAGGCCGAAGCGGCGCAGCAGGTCCGCTTCCGCCGCCCGCATGGCCGGCAGGTTGCCGGCACCGGTGAACACCGCGTTGACGCGGTCGGCCACCGCCAGCAGCTGCGCCAGGGGATCATCGGTGCCGGCATCGTGGTGGGCTGCCACGGCACCGACCAGCATCGCCGGCAGGTGCCAGGCCTCGGCCAGGGCGCCGAGGATGGCATCGTGGGTGTCCTGGAACAGCGCCTGCTCCATTTCCCTGCGCGCCTCCGGCAGGGCGGCGCGCAGGGCGGACCACTGGCCGGCCGCGCTGTCGCGTTGGCTGACCATCAGGATGAGCAGCCCGAAGTCCTGCAGCAGCCCGGCGGTGAAGGCATCATCGGGGTTCACCGGCGCCATGGCGGCCAGCGCGCGCGCCGTCACCGCGCGGCGCAGGGAATCCTCCACGAAGGCAGCGCTGTCCATGCCCGGCACCGGGGTGGCCCGCGTGGCAGCGCGAACCGTCAGGCAGATGATGCGGTTGCGCAGGGCATTGAGGCCGAGCAGCGCGACGGCATGGTCGACGGCGGCGATATCCTGGCCAAGCCCGAAGTAGGGTGAGTTCACCACCCGCAGCAGGTCGGCGG
>CAYGQN010000172.1:7844-8823 GCA_964351795.1 uncultured Gammaproteobacteria bacterium | reverse complement strand
CGCGGGTCCACGAAGGTGGTGTCAATGCCGACGCGCGGCAGGGGGTAGGCCAGCAGGTTGTGCGAGCCGCCATACAGGGCCCGCGAGGCCACGATGTGCTGGCCGGCCCCGAGCAGCGTGCTGACAACCAGGTGCAGGGCGGCCTGGCCGCTGGCCGTGGCGATGGCGCCGACGCCACCTTCCAGGGCCGCCATGCGCTCCTCGAACACGGCGTTGGTGGGGTTGCTGATGCGCGAGTACACGTGCCCGCCGCGCTCGGCATTGAACAGCGCCGCGGCGTGGTCGGTATCCTCGAACACGAACGAGGTGCTCTGGTAGATGGGTACCGCGCGGGCCCCGGTTGCCGGGTCGGGACGCTGGCCGGCATGCAGGCTGAGGGTGTCGAAAGCGGGATATTTTGGGCCGGCCATGGGCGCGAAGCTCTCCTCGGCAGCAATGCGATGGGCGCGCGCCGGGGCGCGCGAGCGGGCGCACAGCATAGCGGCGGTCGCACGGCCGGTGAAGGGCAGTTACAGCAGTGGAGCTCACAATGGATGCAATGACCCGACCACAGGAGCGCCTGCGCGATGCCGCCGGCACCCTGCATTCACCGGCGCAGGGGCGGCCGCGCATCGTCTCCCTGGTGCCCAGTATCACCGAGTTGCTGTTCGATCTCGGCCTGGGGGATTGCGTGATCGGCCGCACCCGCTTCTGTATCCACCCCGAGGATGGCGTGGCCGCGGTCGAGAAGGTCGGCGGCACCAAGGACGTGCGCCTGGAGCGGCTGCGGGCGCTCGAGCCGACCCATGTCATCGTCAACATCGACGAGAACCGGCGCGAGGATGCCGAGGTCATCGAGGGCTTCTCGCGGCTGGTGGTCACGCATCCGCTGCAGGTGCGCGACAACCTGGACCTGTACCGGCTGCTGGGCGGGATCTTCCAGCGCGACTCCGAGGCGGACGCGCTGTGCGAGCGCTTCGAGGCGGCCTGGCAGGCCTTG
>CAYGQN010000172.1:0-7834 GCA_964351795.1 uncultured Gammaproteobacteria bacterium | reverse complement strand
CCCTGGATGTGCGTGGGCCCGGACACCTACATTGCCCGCATGCTGGCACTGCTGAACTGGCAGACCGTGCCGGTGGCGCCGAAGCAGCGCTACCCGGAGGTCGACCCGGCCGATGGCTTCCTGAGCGACTGCGAGCTGGTGCTGGCGAGCAGTGAGCCGTTCCCGTTCAAGGCCTCGCACATCGACGAACTGCGCGAGGCCATCGGCATGCCGGACCTGCCCGGCCTGCTGGTGGACGGGGAAATGCTGTCCTGGTACGGCAGCCGCGCGATTGCGGGCCTGGCCTACCTGCGGGACCTGCAGGCGCGGGTGCAGGCGCTGTGAGCGGCGGGGGCGGGGAGTCGACGCAGCCGACGTCGCCGTGCATCAATGTGTGCCGCATCGACGAGCAGCGCGGCATCTGCGAGGGTTGTCATCGCACGCTGGATGAAATCGCCCGCTGGGCGCGCTACAGCGATGCCGAGAAGCGGGCCGTGCTGGCCCGGCTGCCGGCCCGACGCAACGCCGCGCCGGGGACTGGCGCGAACTGATCGTCCCGACGGGGCGCCATGAGGGGGGGAGCACAATGACCGAAACACTCGAGGGCGGCTGCCTGTGCGGCAGTATCCGCTACCGTTGCGACGCCGAGCCGCAGCTGGTTGCCCATTGCTTTTGTACCGACTGCCAGCGCGCCGGCGGCGCGCAGATGTCCACCAACGCCATCGTCCCGCAGACCGCGGTCACCCTGCTGCAGGGCGAACCACGCGAGTACACCACGCAGGCGGACCGCGGCGGCACGGTGCGGCGACTGTTCTGCGGGGATTGCGGCTCGCCGCTGGTCAGCGAGGCCTCGGCCATGCCGGGCATGAGCATTCTCAAGGTCGGGACCCTGGACGCGCCCTCGCGGCTGCAGCCGACCATGTGCCTGTTCACCGACAGCGCCCCGGCCTGGGCCATCATCCCGGAAGGCATGGCGCTGTTCGGCGGCATGCCGCCGGCCTGACGCCCTTGCCCGGTCCGGCGCTGGTGGCAGATCCCGACGCCGTCGCGAGCGCGTCGGTTCGCGAGCGGGACGAGGTGCCCGGGGCGGGAACAAGGGCGCCCGCGCAGGCGGACGACCGCCGCTTTCGCCTCCAACGCCGCAGCAGCCTGGCATCGGCGTGCGCAGCAGGCGGGCGGATTTCTCGCGCGCCCTCAGTCGGCCACGGCGCCCTGCAGCGTCTGCAAGGCGCTGCGCAGGCGCTCCGGCAGGGGCGTCGGGCGCCGCTGCTCGCGGTCCACGTACACGTGCACGAAGTGCCCGCAGGCGCTGGCCTCGTCCGCCTCGTTGCGGAAGATACCGATGTCATAGCGCACCGAGCTGCGGCCGAGCCGGCTGACCCGCAGGCCAGCGGTGACCCGGTCCGGGAAGCTGATCGGCGAGAAATAATGGCAGCCGGTTTCCACCACCAGGCCGATGACCTCACCATGGTCGATGTCGAGCAGGGCCTGCTCGACCAGCCAGGTGTTCACCACGGTATCGAAGAAGGCGTAGTACACGACATTGTTCACATGCCCGTAGGCGTCGTTGTCGTGCCAGCGGGTGGTGATGACCAGGTGGTGCGGAAAATCGGTGCGCCGCGGCGCAGTCATCCTGTCTGTCAAGGCGGGGTCCCCGGGGTGAGCATGCGGGCGCAATCATCGGCACTGCGGCGCGGATCCGCAAGCCCGCCGCGGCCCGGCGGTTTGGCCGGCGAGGTGCCCGGACTGGTACAATGGCTGCCGCAGCACCTTGGCATAAAGCCGTAATTTAAATCAAATAAAAACAAAAATTTAAATAATTTATATAAAGTTAAATCGAGATAAAGCCACCCGGGTCCGGCGCGTATCGCAGCGGCTGCTGCGACGCCCGGTCAACCCATCAGCAAAGGAAGGATCAATGAGCACACCAGTGAGCTACGAACGCGAAGGCGATATCGCCGTCATCACCATCGACAGCCCGCCCGTCAATGCCATGGGCCATGCGGTGCGCGCGGGCACCGTCGCGGCCATCGAGCAGGCCGAGGCCGATGCGCAGGCGAAGGCGGTGGTGCTCATCTGTGCCGGGCGCACCTTCATTGCCGGTGCCGACATCTCCGAGTTCGACAAGCCCGTGCAGGATCCCTGGCTGCCGGAGGTGGTCGCCCGCATCGAGGCCTGCCCGAAAATCGTGGTGGCCGCCATCCACGGCACCGCGCTCGGCGGCGGGCTGGAAACGGCCCTGGGCTGCCACTACCGCTGCGCGGTGGCCTCGGCGAAGGTCGGCCTGCCGGAAGTGACACTGGGCCTGCTGCCCGGCGCCACCGGCACCCAGCGCTCGACCCGGGTCATGGGCCCGAAGGCGGCGCTCGACCTGATGATTTCCGGCAAACCCGTGCCGGCGGCGACCGCGCTGGAGCAGGGGCTCATCGATCGCATCATCGAGGGCGAGGATCTCAAGGCCGGGGCCATCGCCTACGCGCAGGAGCTGCTCGCCGACGGCGCTGCACCGCGCCGTATCAGCGAGATGGAAGTGGACCCGGCCTCGGTGCCGGCGGGCTTCTTCGACGAGTACCGCCAGTCCATCGCCCGGCAGACGCGGGGTTTCTTCGCCCCGGAGCAGATCCTGCGCTGTGTGGAGGCGGCCGTGAGCATGCCCTACGAGGAGGCACTGGCGGTGGAGCGCGAGCTGTTCGACGCCTGCAAGAACTCCAGCCACAGCAAGGCCATGCGTTACCTGTTCTTCGCCGAGCGCGAAATCGCCCGCATCCCGGACGTCCCGAAGGACACGCCGCAGCGCAGCATCAACAAGGTGGCCATCATCGGCGCCGGGACCATGGGGGGCGGCATTGCCATGAACTTCGCCAATGCCGGCATTCCCGTGGTGCTCAAGGAGGTCAACCAGGAGGCGCTGGACCGCGGCCTGGGCATCATCCGCAAGAACTACGAGGCGGCGGTGAAGAAGGGCCGCATGAGCGAGGCCGCCCTGGACAAGACCATGGGCCTGCTCGGCACCACCACCGACTACGATGACCTCGCCGATGCCGACCTCATCATCGAAGCGGTGTTCGAGAACATGGCCCTGAAGAAGGAGGTGTTCGCCGAGCTCGACCGGGTCGCCAGGCCGGACGCCATACTGGCCTCCAACACCTCCACGCTGGACATCGACGAGATTGCCAACAGCACCAGCCGGCCGGCCGAGGTCATCGGCCTGCACTTCTTCGCCCCGGCCAATGTCATGCAGTTGCTCGAGATCGTCCGCGGCTCGGCCACCTCGAAGGAGGTCATCGCCACCTCCATGGCCGTGGCCAAGCGGATCCGCAAGACCGCCGTGCTGGTGGGCAACTGCTTCGGCTTCGTCGGCAACCGCATGTTCTTCCCCTACATCCGCGAAGCACAGCGGATGATCCTGGAGGGTGTGGCCCCCGAGCGCATCGACCAGGTGGCCCACGACTGGGGCATGGCCATGGGCCCGAACGGGGTCTGCGACCTGTCCGGCCTGGATGTCTTCCAGAAGCTGTTCTCGGAATGGTCCGACCGGCCCGAGGATCCGGCCTTCTGCCGTATCCTCATGCTGCTGGTGGAGCAGGGCAGGCTGGGGCAGAAAACCGGGGCCGGCATCTTCAAGTACGATGGCCGCAAGGCGGTCCCGGACCCGGAGGTCGCCGCCCTGGCGAAGTCCGAGGCCGAGGCCCTGGGCGTGCCGCAACTGGACGTCAGCGACGAGGAGATCGTCGAGCGCCTGTTTTTCTCGATGATCAACGAGGGCGCACTGATCCTCGAGGAGGGGATCGCCATGCGCCCCGGCGACATCGACGTGGTGTTCGCCAACGGCTATGGCTTCCCGCGCTACCGCGGCGGCCCGATGTGCTACGCCAACATGGTGGGCCTGGACAAGGTGCTGGCCGGGATCAACCGTTACCGCGAGCGCTATGGCGATACCTACTGGAAGCCGGCGCCCCTGCTCGAAAAGCTTGCAAGTGAAGGGAAAGAGTTTAAATAAAACAGTAGGATATAACTCATTTATAAAGTAGTTTATAGAATAAGCGGCGCTGGGATGGGCAATCCAGCCAGCGCCGCAATTTTTCAATGACCTACGTGCAGAATGGCCTGCTTGCCACGCCAGTCAGAGGTGCGTTACAGGCGGTTTAATAAGCATAAAAATCAATACAATAAAGAATAAATATAATTCAGTTTCTGGCTTTTGATCGAGCTGATGCCGGAATGGTGCCGAGGGAGGCCGCAATGGACGGACTGATGATGGATACGCCGCTCACGATCAACCTGATCATGCGGCACGCCGAGCAGCAGTACGCTGATACCGGGATAGTCTCGATCACCGCCGATGAACCCCGCCATCGCTACACCTATGCGGACGCTTTCGCCCGGGCCCGGCGGCTGGCCAGCGTGCTGGCCGGCTGGGGGCTGGCGCGCGGCGACCGGGTGGCGACGCTGGCCTGGAATGATCACCGGCATTTCGAGCTGTACTACGGGGTGTCCTGCAGCGGCGCCATCTGCCACACGATCAACCCGCGCCTGTTTCCCGAGCAGCTTGTGTACATCCTCAACCACGCCGCCGACCGCTGGCTGTTCGTGGACCCGATGTTCGTGCCGCTGGTCGAGCAGCTACGTCCGCAGTTGACCGCCCTGGAGCGCGTCATCGTGCTGGCGCCGGCGCAGGCCATGCCGGAATCGGCCCTGCCCCTGGAGTGCTACGAGCAACTGCTCGCCGGAGCGTCGGAGCACTTCACCTGGCCGGCGCTGGATGAACGGGAGGCCTGCGGGCTGTGCTACACCTCCGGTACCACCGGCAATCCCAAGGGCGTGCTGTACAACCATCGCTCCACGGTGCTGCACGCCATGGCGGCCAACATGCGCAACACGACCAATCTCGGCCCGGATGACTGTGCCCTGGCGGTGGTGCCGATGTTCCATGCCAACGCCTGGGGCCTGCCCTACAACGCGCCCATGGTCGGCGCGCGGCTGGTGTTCCCCGGCAACCGCATGGGCGATCCGGCCACGTTGCAGCAACTCATCGAGGAAGAGCAGGTCACCTTCTGCGCCGGTGTGCCGACCATCTGGCTGGCCCTGCTGGATTACCTGGACCGCAGCGGCAAGCGTATCGACAGCCTGCATCGCACCCTGGTGGGCGGCGCGGCGGTGTCGGGCCGGATGACAGCCGCCTACCGCGAGCGTTACGGCGTGAGCGTGGAGCAGGGCTGGGGCATGACCGAGCTCAGCCCCATCGGCACGACCAACATGGCTACCGCCGCATTCGAGTCGCTGGCGCCGGAGGCGCGCCGCCAGGCGGACGAGAAGATTGGCAAGCCCGTCTTCGGCGTGGAGGCGAAGCTCACCGGCCCGGACGGCGCCAGCCTGCCCTGGGACGGGGCCAGTGCCGGGCACCTGAAAGTGCGCGGGCCCTGGGTGTGCAGCGGCTACTTCGGGCTGGACACGTCCGCGGCACACGACGCCGACGGCTGGTTCGACACCGGGGACATGGCGGTGGCCGGGCCCGACGGGCGCCTGCAGATCACCGATCGCACCAAGGACGTCATCAAGTCCGGCGGCGAGTGGATCAGTTCCATCGACCTTGAAAAGGTGGCGATGACGCACCCCGAGGTGGCCCTGGCGGCGGTGATTGCCGTGCCGCATCCGCGCTGGTCGGAGCGGCCGCTGCTGGTGGTGCGCGCCGCGGATGGGCACTCGCCGTCCGCCGACGCGCTGCTGGCCTGGTTCGAGGGCAAGGTAGCGAGCTGGTGGGTACCCGATGACGTGGTGTTCATCGACGACATGCCGCTCGGCGCCACGGGGAAGATCGACAAGAAGCACCTGCGCGCGCGCTTCGAGGCGCACACGCTGCCCGAGACCGCGGGAGGGGAAGGGGCAGGCCGGTGAGTACCACAACCATGAGTTTCGTCAGCGGCACCAGCGACCGGCCGCTGCTCTACCAGACCGTGGGCGATGCGCTGGCCGCGGCGGCGCAGCGCTGGCCGGACCGGGATGCACTCATCGTCCGCCACCAGGGCGTGCGCCTGGGCTGGGCCGAGCTGGATGCGCGGGTCGACGCGGTGGCCGCCGGGCTGCTGGCGCTGGGGCTGGAGCCGGGCGACCGGGTCGGGGTGTGGGCGCCGAACTGCCTGGAGTGGGCGCTGGCGCAATACGCAACCGCCCGGGTCGGCATCATCCAGGTGAACATCAACCCCGCCTACCGCAGCCATGAGCTGGAATACGTGCTGAACAAGGTCGGCTGCAAGGCGCTGATCACCGCCGCGGCCTTCAAATCCAGCGACTACGTGGCGATGCTCGGGGACATCATGCCCGAGCTGGCCACCGCCGCGCCCGGGGCGTTGCGGGCGGCGCAGGTGCCGGCACTGCGGGACGTGATCCGCATCGGCGCCGGCAGCGCGCCGGGGATGCTGGACTTCGACACCCTGGCCACGCTCGGCGGCGAGGCCGAGCGCGCGCGGGTGGCGGACATCGCCGCGGGCCTGAGCCCGGACGACCCCATCAACATCCAGTTCACCAGCGGCACCACCGGCTCGCCCAAGGGCGCCACGCTCACGCACTTCAACATTCTCAACAATGGCTATTTCACCGCCCTGGGGATGGACTTCACCGAGGCCGACCGTTTGTGTATTCCGGTGCCGCTGTACCACTGCTTCGGCATGGTGATGGGCAACCTCGGCTGCCTGACCACCGGCGCGGCCGCCATCTACCCCAACGACGGTTTCGATCCGCTGCTGACCCTGGAGGCTGTCCAGGCCGAGGCCTGCACGGCGCTGTACGGCGTGCCCACCATGTTCATCGCCGAGCTGGACCACCCGGAATTCACCCGCTTCGACCTGTCCAGCCTGCGCACCGGCATCATGGCCGGGGCGCCCTGCCCGATGGAGGTGATGAAGCGGGTGGTGGAGCGCATGCACATGGCCGAGGTGACCATTGCCTACGGCATGACCGAGACCAGCCCGGTGAGTTTCCAGTCCGGCACGAAGGATCCGCTGGAGCGTCGCGTGTCCACGGTCGGCCGCGTGCATCCGCACGTGCAGGTGAAAATCTGCGACGAGCACGGGGCGCTGGTGGCGCGCGGCGAGCGGGGCGAACTCATGACCCGCGGTTACTCGGTGATGCGCGGTTACTGGGCCGACCCGGAGCGCACCGCGGAGGCCATCGACGCGGCCGGCTGGATGCACACCGGGGACCTGGCCGTCATTGACGAGGAGGGGTTCTGCAATATCGTCGGCCGGGTCAAGGACATGATCATCCGCGGCGGCGAGAACATCTATCCGCGCGAGGTGGAGGAGTTCCTCTACGGCCACGAGAAAATCCAGGACGTTGCCTGTTTCGGGGTTCCGGACGCCCGCTACGGCGAGGAACTGTGCGCCTGGGTGCGCCTGCGTGAGGGGGTGAGCGCCACCGAAGAGGAGATACGGGACTACTGCAAGGGTCGCATCGCCCATTACAAGGTGCCGCGCTACGTGGTGTTCGTGAGCGAGTTTCCCACCACGGTCACGGGCAAGATCCAGAAGTTCATCATGCGCGAGCGCATGGTCGAGCAGTTCGAGCTCGAGGAGCCGCCGACGCCCTGAGCCGGTCCGCGGCCGCACCGCCGCGCCTGGTCCCCCTCCCGTAGGAGCGGCTTCAGCCGCGAATGCCCCCGGCGTCCGGCCCACCTCCCGTAGGAGCGGCTTCAGCCGCGATAGCGCCGGGTTCGGCCTCGGCGGCTTCGTTCTGGTTGCCATTGTTGTTGGTGGGTGCCGCGATGGCGGCTTCGTTCGGGTTGCCGCGGGTTGGGTTGGGTGTCGCGGCGGTGACCCGCCCCGCTACCGCTCGTGCGCCCTCCATGGCGCACTCGCTA
>CAYGQN010000171.1:6052-8855 GCA_964351795.1 uncultured Gammaproteobacteria bacterium | reverse complement strand
CAACCATGGGCATGTGCTTCGTTGATTCGGTTGCGCCGCAAGAGGCGGCGAACGGCAGCGCGAGCCGCGCCTGAAGACGCCGTGCATTATCGCGGCTTCCCGCCAGCGCGCGAGCCCCGCCTCAACCGCAGGCAGCAGGCGCGTCGATGACTCTGCCCGGGGCCGCCATCGATAGACGGCAGCCGAAGGGCGGCGCTGGTAACTGCGGTTCGACTTGCACCCCGAAATTGCGCTGCAGAGCAGCTCGCAACAAGCGGCCTGGCCGGCGGCCGGCGTTCCTCCCACTGCTATCCACGACCTTTTCCCGACGCGGGGCACGGTTTGTTCCTTTCCGCGATCCGGGGCGTATCAATTGACCCGCGCCTTGCTAACGTGCGTCGCCCCTGTCGGACCGGATGCTGGCTGGAGAGCCGAGCCGGACTGAACCGGGCCGCGTTGCCCCCCGTTTTCTGCAAAGGAATCGAACCATGAACGCCAGTCCCGGAACGACAAGATCGGCACTGCAGCTCTTGATGTACAGCCTGCTCACCCTGCCCCTGGTGGCCACCGGCGTAGCGGCCCAGTCCGGCGAGTACGGGGAAGCCCGGACCATCCCCAACATCGACATTCGCGGCGTGCTGCCCGCGGACGCCCGCTACGCACCGGGTGCCGTCGGCCTGCTCACCAGCGAGGAGATGGAGTCCCTGCGGCCCTACACGCTGCATGACGCCTTCGACTTCATCCCTGGCGTGCGCACGGTGGATGACGATGCCCTCGGCCGACGCTCGGCCATCGGCATCCGCGGGGCCTCCCCACGACGCTCGCGCAAGACGCTGCTGCTCGAGGACGGCACGCCCATCAATGCCTCCACCTATTTGGATTCCAGCGCGCACTACACCCCGCCCATGCAGCGCCTGGAGCGTGTGGAGGTGCTCAAGGCGAACGGCCAGGTCCTGCATGGGCCGCTGAACAACCATGGCATCGTCAACTTCCGCAACAAGCGCGCCACCGATACACCGGAAACCACCGTTGAACTGGCCGCCGGCAACCGGGACACCTTCAACCGCCACCTGATGCACCGCCGCCGCATCAATGACGTCGGCGTGGTGCTGTCCTACACCGGCCAGAATGCCGATGGCGTGTTCGACACCGAGGAGACCCAGTGGGATGATCTCTACGGCAGCCTGGAATGGGACATCGGTGAACGCCACAACATCTTCACCTCGTTCACCTACTTCCGCGAGCGGGCCGATGGCTACGACGAGAGCAACCTCACCCCGCAGGAGTACTTCGGCGGCAACCGCACCAGCAAGCGAGATCGCTTCGGCCAGGAGTTCAACAGCTTCGATCTCGACTACTACAAGTTCGACATCTCGCACGAGTTCCGCATCAGCGACAGGCTGACCAGCTCCACGCGCTTCTTCACCACCCGCGTCGACCGGCCGCGCTTCACCGTGATACCGGAAACGGCCCGCGTGGCAGCCCTGGGCGCGCTCAACAACGATCCTGCCAACGTCGAACGTCCTTTCGTGGAAGGCGTGTCCGGCCGGATGGAGAGCCGGGACCGCCTGTATCGCACCTTCGGGGCGGAGAATCGCATGGCCCTGAACGAAGTGGAGCTGTTCGGCGCCTCGCACAATTTCCAGTGGGGCCTGCGCGTGGAACGGCACCTGTTCGATGACAGGCGCTTCCGCGCCAACAACGGCGGCGTGCTCGACTCCGATAACGAGAGCGGTGACGGCCTTGCCCGTGACGAGGTCTACCAGGCCTCGGCGGTGAGCGTGTTCATCCAGGACAGCATCGTGCTCGGCGACTGGACCATCACCCCCGGCCTGCGGGCGGAGTGGTTCGAGCAGACCAAGGTCGGCAAGCCGCTGGTCACGCCCTTTGCCAGGGGCGGTGATCCGCTGGAGCGCGACAAGAACTCCGTGCTCATCCCCGGCCTGAGCTTCCTGTACGACGGCTTCGAGGACACCCAAGTGTTCGCCAGTGTGCAGCGCGGTTACTCACCGGCCATCGCGCGCACCGCCGAGGGCTTCCCGCTGGTGCCGGAAACCGGCATCAACTCGCAGATCGGCGTTCGCTCGACGGCAATCCGGGGCCTGAGCATGGATGCCGCCGTGTTCTACAACATGCTGCAGAACACGCTGGTGCGCCAGGCGTTCACCATCGACGGCCAGAATGTCACCCTCAACGACGGTGACTCGGAGGCCTGGGGCTTCGACCTGGGGCTGCGCGTGGACAGCTCGGCATTCATGCAGGCCGACTACAACCTGTATGGCATGCTCGCCTGGAACTACACCCGGTCGGAATTCACCAGCGGGCCCTTCGACGGCAACCGCGTACCGGAAATCGCCCTGCATTCGGGCAGTTTCACCTTCGGTATGTCGCACGTGGCCGGCTGGGACATCAGCGCCACCGTCAGCCACCTCGGCAGCTTCTTCACCGATTCCGCCAATACCCGGGCCATCACCATGGAAACCGAGATTGCCGGCGCCGGCGACGCCTTCGCCGGCGAAGAGGTGGTCGACATCCGCGAGCCCGTTGTGACCGGCATTGTCGAGGACCGCACCCTGCTGTCGGCGCGGGCCAGCTACAAGCTGCAGAACCTGCGCGATACCACCGTCTGGATCCAGGGGCGCAACCTCACCAACGAGCGCTACATCACGGACCTCGAGAACGGTATCCGCCCGGGGGCCGAACGCACGGTCATGGGCGGGGTGACCTTCCGCTTCTGAGCAGGCAGTGATGACGGGGCGGGCCGCGACCATCGGGCCCGCCCCGCCATCCTCGAAGCAATCTTTCCTTCGGCCCCGGCCCGCTG
>CAYGQN010000171.1:0-6042 GCA_964351795.1 uncultured Gammaproteobacteria bacterium | reverse complement strand
GCAAACGAAACTCGCTGCGCGGGCGCCGGATTCGCGCCGGCACCCGCTCCACCCATTCGCCGCCTTGCCTGGCCGCGGTGCCATCGGTTCAAGCCACTGTAAGCTGACCCGGCAGCGTCCAGGGCTCCGCTGGCAAGCCTGCCAACGCTGCATGGTGGTGCTTGACGCGGTCGCCAGTGCCGGCCGGCTTGCCTGCCCGTCAGGCCAGCCACTCGCGCAGCACGGCACTCCAGGCCAGGCCCAGGTTGCGCCGGTCATAGCCGCCCCCGCCGAAGGCCATGATGCGCCCACCGGCGAAGCGCGTGGCCAGGGCGCGCAGACGGCGGGCCGCGTGGGCATGCACGGCGGGGCTGTAGTTCAGGCCCGCCAGCGGATCCCCGGCGCCACCGTCGGCACCACACTGGAACAGGAAGAACGCCGGCTCGAAGGCGGCCAGGTGTGCCTCGATGGCCGGCCAGGCAGCCAGGAACTGCGTGTCCCCGTCGCCGGGGTCGAGCTCGACGTTGAGTTTGGTGCCGCGCGCGGCGCCGCTGCCAGTCTCGTCGGCACGGCCGGTGCCCGGGTACAGCGTGCGGCCACTCTGGTGCACATCGGCGATGATGAGGTCCGGATCGCCCAGGTAGGGATAGAACAGCCCGTCGCCGTGGTGCACATCGATGTCGATGTAGGCAATGCGGCGGATCCCGTAATGGCTGCGCAGGGTCTCGATGACCACGCCGATGTCGTTGAACACGCAGAAGCCGGCGGCGGCGTCCGGCGCGGCATGGTGCAGGCCGCCGATGGCTTGCAGGGTCCGGCTTGCCGAGCCTTCCATGATCGCATCGACGCCGTTCAGGGCGGCGCCGACCACCCAGGCCGAGGTGTCGTAGACATCCGGAAACACCGGCGTGTCGCCGCGGTCCAGCAGTTCGAAACCGTTGGCCTCGGCATCGCGCACGAACTGCACGTAGCGCGGGGTGTGAAAGCGCTGCAACTCGGCGGGCGTCGCCAGCCGGCCACCACGACGCGCGACCTCGGCCAGCAGGCCGGCCGCCCCGGCGGCCTCCAGGAAGGCCTGCTGACGATCAACTCCGAAAGGATGATCCCCGGGGAAGCCATAGCGGCCGAGCCGCGCATCGGCGTACAGGGCAACGGTTGCTTCGGCCGGATCGGCCCGGGTGACACCAGGGGGCAGGGCAGCCAGCGCAGCGGCACCGGCCAGGCGCTGCAGCAGCGCGCGGCGCCGGCCATCGAACTGCCGGCCGGAAGCGTGTGAGTGCGGGCGGGCCATGCGCGGATCATGCCTGCCTGCCGGCAGGCCGGCCAGCGCCCCGCTCAGGCCTGTTCCGTGACGGTCTCCGCTGTGGCGCCGGCCCACTGCAGGTAGTTCGCCGTGCAGGCGGCCGACTTCCAGGGCAGGTCCAGCACCGGCGCAATCTGGCCGCACTTCTCCACCGCGGCGCGCAGCAGCTCAAGCAGGAAATCCGCATCCAGGTCCGCATAGCCCGGGAACTCGCCGGGCAGCAACGCCAGCGGGGCGGGCTCGACCGGCCCGGCGCCGATGCCCGCCAGCCGCTCGGCCAGGGCCGCACACAGCAGCAGGGCATCGCCATCGCCGGCGGGCGGGCGGGCGATGCCGTCCTCGATATCACTCATGGCGTAGACGATGGTGTCCGGGAACTTCCAGATGCGCGCGATGGCCGCCCCCAGCACCGGGGCGGTGGTGCCAATGGCCTCCGCGTAGGCCTCGCGCTCGGGCACACCGTCCTCGGTGATCCGCTTCTGCGCGAAATCGTGGTCCTCGGGGAAGTAGAAGATGGTCAGCAGGCGGCCGAGGTGCCGGAACATGCCGCACAGGAAGGCCTCCTCCGCCAGGTGGCGCCAGCGCCGGGCCGCCAGGTGCCGGGCGATGAGCCCGCACATGAACGATTCGACGATGCGCTCCCGCAGGGCGGCCGCCGCTTTCGAGTCCCCGAAATGATTCAGGTAGCTCAGCGAGCAGCAGGCCAGGCGCACCTGGGCCACCCCCAGGCGCACGACCGCCTCGGAGATCTTGGTGATTTCGCCACCGCGGCCGTAGTAGGCGGAATTGGCGAGCTTCAGCAGCTTGTGGCTCATGGCGTAGTCACGCAGGATCACCGCCGCTATGCGGTCCGCCGAGGCCGTGTCATCGCCGGTCAGGCGGTTGAGCTCCACGAGATTGTTCGACAGGGCGGGGAAATCCCCGGTGCGCTCCATACGCCGCAGCAGGAACTGCACCGTGCCGGAAGGATCATCGTCGTTCACGGCGCGGCTCAGCTCGGCATGCCGGGACAGGCCGTCGATGAGTTCGACAAAGCCCTCGGCGCGGGGCAGGCGCGTGGACGGCTTGACGCGCAGGGCCGAGCGGATGCACACGGCCAGCGGCCCGTCGACGTCATGCTCGGCCAGCAGGTCGAAATCGAACTCCCCGCTCATCATCTGCGCCATGATCTGGTCCGGCGTGTTGCCCTGCACCGCCCGCACGCCGGTGAGCATCTCGTACAGCATCAGGCCAAGGGCGAAGATGTCGCTGCCGGTGCCGAGTGGCGCCCGCGCAAAGTGCTCCGGCGACATGTAGCGCGGCGTCCCCACCACCAGTTCCTCGCTGAGGCGATTGCGCCCGCCGAGCACCGACAGGCCGAAATCCATGATCCGCGGATGGCCGTCCTCATCGATCATGATGTTGCCCGGGTTCAGGTCCAGGTGCACCACCTCTTCGCGGTGCGCATAGGCCATGGCATCGGCAATCCCGCGGAACAGCGGCAGGGCTTCCTCGCGCGGCAGGGCGCCACGCAGAGCGAGCAGCGTGCGCAGCGTATCCCCCTCGATGTATTCGAATACGAAGAACGGCCGCCCCCGATGCATGCCGGCCTCGTACACCGAGACGATGCCGGGATGGCGCAGCCGGGCGACGGCCTGGCCCTCCGCCAGCACGTCCTCGGCGGTGAGCTGGGTGGCCATGCCGCTGTCGGGGTCACGGGGGGTGAGGAGCTTGATCGCCACGCGCCGCCGCAGTTGCGGATCGATGGCTGCGTAGACGCGGCCCTGCATGCCACGTCCAAGTTCCCGCTCGACGACGAAGCGGCCGATCCTTGGGCGCACACTGGCAGGGGCCGCATCATCCAGCGGCTTGCGGGAAACTGAAGTGTTCACGCTGAAACTAGCGGCCGTGGGCCGCTTTGCTTGATAGCCGGCCGCGGCGGCGGGCGGCTCAGCGGTGCCGGGCGTTGCCGGCGGTCAGTTGCGGATACCGACCGTGGCCATGACCTGCCCGTGCTGCCCGGCCGCGCCGGTGTGCACCGTGATGGCGGCGGTAAGCGCGCGCAGGCCGTCCAGCACGGTCGCGGTCATGTTCGCAGGCTGCGGCAGGCCGGGGCCGGCGGCGACGAGCGCGGCAAGCAGGACAGGCATGATGATTCGGGCGGGTGGTCGGCGGTACGACATGCGGACAGCCCTCGACAGGATTGGACTCCTTACCTGCGATATCCGTGCCATGCCTCGCAAGGCTTTGTTCAGGCAGCGTTTTCCAGCTCTCCCGGGATACTCGGCGCCACCGCCTGTAAAGCCTGAACGCGGCCACAACCCGCTTCGGCGGGCACCAATCCGGCGCGCTGAATACGATTCGTGTGGGTCCTGCAAGACTTATCAAGAACTTGCCCAAACTGTGAGGCAGATCACAAACCCTGATCGATTGTAAAATTAATTGACAGAATCGATGGGCGCGATGGTCCGGGGCCGTGCGAGGGTCATTTCCTCGGCCTGCACCAGGGGCGCCAGGGCCAGCCGCGACAGCACCGCCGGCGAGCGCACGTAGCGCGCCACCAGCACCAGCGGCTCGCCCGCAAGATCCGCCGGCGACGTGCGCTGCAGAACATGCATGCGCGCAGGCCGGCCGAGGTAGTAGTGCACCCAGTCGACCTCGGTGTGCTGGCGGCGCGGCCCCGGCCGGTTGTTGGGCATGGCGCTGACCACCGCCACCGGCGCCCCCGCGGGCAGGGCGGCATCCAGGCGCGCGCGGATCTGCGCCACCTCGGCGCGATCATCGCGTTCCAGCCGCGGCCCCACCACGGCGAGCAGCAGGGCCAGCGTGCTCACCAGCAGCACCAGCCACACTGGAATGCGCTCGCGCAGCAGACGCGCCGCGGCCAGCCCCCCGAGCACGGCCAGGGCCGGCAGGGCCAGGAACAGGTAGCGGATGTCGTGGTCGGGCTTGATGGAACTGGCCACCACCACCAGCAACACCCAGCCCAGCAGCAGGGCCGCGCTGGCACGCACCTGCGCGGGCGCCCGCCGCAGGCCGGCAGCGGCCATCACCATCCCGGCGAGCATGAACGGCAGCCCGGGCCAGAAACGGGTCAGCGGCGTGAGCAGGTAGGTCGACACCGCCGAGCGCAATTGCTCGGCCGGGGTGATCCGTTGGCCGCGCTGGATGTCCGCGCCCAGTTCCTCCCAGACACGGGCGCCGTTGGCATCGATGAGAAAACCGTACCAGGCGATCGGCAGCGCCAGCACCAGCGCCCCGGCCAGCCACCAGCGCGGCCCGGCAAGCGCCGGCCGGGCAATCAACCAGTGCAGCGGCAACAGCGCCAGCGGCAGCAGCCCGGGCGGCCCCTTCGCCAGGATGGCCACGCTGAGGCCGGTGAAGAACAGCGCCGGCGCCCAGCGCCGCTCGCCGTGCAGGTAGGCGATGACGGACAGCATGACACCGACCATCAGCAGGGCGTCCATGCGCAGCGCCGTGGCGAACTGGTGGAAGGTGCCGTTGGTAAGGAGGACCAGCGCCGCACACCAGGCCGCGACCGGCCCGTACAGGCGCCGCGCCAGCCACCAGGTCAGCAGCACCAGCACCAGGCCGCTCAGGCGCGTGATCAGCGTCGCCGCGAGCGAGGTGGGCCCGAACAGCTTCACGCTCAGGGCGGTCAGCCACAGCATCAGGGGCGGCTTGAGCAGGTAGGCGTCCGGGCCGGTGAACACGCCGAAAGGGTCACCGCTGTCGGCGATGCTGCGGGCCAGGCTGGCATACAGTGCCGCGGTCCCGTGCACCTCGCGCGTGGCGATGCCGGTGAACAGCACCACCAGCGCCAGGGCGATGATGGCCGCGGCAGCGGCCGCCGCGGGGCTGGTGGCGTTCAGGCGCATGGCGTCATTCGTCCTCGGCGAGGCCGGACAGGCGCAGGCCGGGCAGCAGGTCTTCGTCGTTGGTTACCAGCTCGATGAGTGCGGCGCGGCGCCCGTTCATGGCCGCGGCCAGCGCCGGGGCGAACTCGGCCGTGCGGGTCACCCGTGCACCGTAGGCACCGAAGCTCTTCGCCATGGCAACGAAATCGGGGTTGCGCAGATCGCTGGCAACGGGGCGCCCGGGATAGCGGCGCTCCTGGTGCAGGCGGATGGTGCCGTAGAGGTTGTTGTTCACCACCAGGATGATGGGCCGCAGCCCGTGTTGCAGCGCCGTGGCCAGTTCCATGCCGGTCATGAGCATGCCGCCGTCGCCCACGAAGCACACCACCGTGCGCTGCGGGCAGGCCGCCGCCACACCCACGGCCGCGGGCACGCCGTAACCCATGGCACCGTTGATCGGTGCCAGCAGGCGCCGTGGCCGGGCAAAGTCCAGGTAGCGCTGCGGCCAGGCGGTGAAGTTGCCGGCGTCGATCGTGACCACGGCGTCGGCGGGCAGCGCGGCATCGAGTTGCCGGCACACCAGCGCGAGGTCGACGCCGCCGCTGGCCGGGGGCATGGCCTCGCGCCACGCGAGGTAGTCCCGGTGGGCGGCGGCGCAATGCGCGGGCCAGCTTTTCCCGGCCGTGGCCAGGGCGCGTTCCAGGCAGGCCAGGGCGGCAGCAACGCCGAGGCGATGCCACTGCCCGCCGGCGCGCGGTGCCTGCTCGCCCGTACTGCACTGCCACAGCCGCTGCTGCGCTGTGGCGTCCTCGAACAGCGTGTAGCCACGGCTGGTCTGCTGGTCCAGCCGCGTGCCGATGGTCACGACCAGGTCGGCGCTTCGCGCCCGCTCCCACAGGCCCGGCAGCGTGTTCAGCCCCAGGT
>CAYGQN010000170.1:0-8889 GCA_964351795.1 uncultured Gammaproteobacteria bacterium | reverse complement strand
CGCGTAGGCGGACAGGCCGACGCAGATGGCGCCGGTGCCGCCGAGCGCGGTCATGACAACTTGCGGCCCGTTCGGCAGCGACAGGTACATGCTCAGCAGCGGCCCGAGGCCGAAGCCGAGCAGGCCGGTGAAGCCGAAGACCACGCCGATACCCGCGGCCGAGTTGGCGGTGCGCGGCAGGGCGAACCACACCAGGCCCAGCGCGCCGAAGGTGGAGATCATGTACATGACGGGCGGCACACTCAGCGCCATGGCAACGCCGGCCATGAGGGCGCTGAACAGCAGCGTCAGGGCCAGCATCATGTAGGTGTTGCGCAAGACGCGACTGGCGTCGAGGCTGCCGGCCACACCCTGTGAAAGAACAGTGTCTCGTACGGCCATTGGTGAGTTAACCTCCTGATTGAAACTCGATTGCCGGATGTTTGGACATTGCAGCGTCCGCCCGGTTCCTTCCCATCTTAGGGGCAGGCAGGGGATTTTCAAGCGCCGTGATATTACAAACCGGCAACCCATCGGGTATTCTTGCGCCGCCCGCAAGCCGTTGAAGACAAAAGTGTTACACGGCCGGCATCGACGGCCCGGCCCGGGTCGCCCGGCCCGGGGCGGCAGGGTCCATGCCGGACAGCACCGCGGCGGGGCCCGGTAACCGCCGCGGCCCGGCCGCGACGGCAGGGTTGCGCCCAGGCCCCGGGCGGGTAACAAGCGGTCTATGGAGAGGTGGCAGAGCGGTTGAATGCACCGGTCTTGAAAACCGGCAAGTCCTCACGGGCTTCGAGGGTTCGAATCCCTCCCTCTCCGCCATTGCGGTGGCCGGCCGCGCGCGCGACGCGGGCACGCCACGCCGCAGCGCGTGCGCAGCCAGGCCCGATGCAGGGCACTGCGCCCCTGATGGCCGCGCCCGTTCCTCGCCGCCGCTCAGGCAAGACCGCCCTGCAGTGGCCGTCATCGGCGGGCCGTCATGGCCAGGCCGGTGCCCCGTACGAGGGCGGGCAGCCCTGTGTTTAAGCGTCACGGCCCGGCCCGGCACAGTCGCCTGGACATCGACGGCATCGCCGTGGAGGTCACCCGCCGCAACATCCGCAACCTGCACCTGCGCGTGTACCCGCCGGACGGCCGGGTGTGCGTATCGGCGCCGCGGGACGCCGGCGACGGGGAAGTGCAGCGCCTGGTGCGCGGCAACCTGCAGTGGATCCGCAGCGTCCGTGCCCGGCTGGCCGCGCAGCCGGCCGCCGCCATGCGCGCCTTCCGCAGCGGCGAGACGCATCATTACCTCGGCAGGGCCTGCCCGCTGCTCGTGCATGAAGGCGCCAACCGCCAGGGTGCGAGCCTGCACGAGGACGGCACGCTGGAACTGCGTGTGAAGGCCGGGGCGGATCTGCACGCGCGCGAGCAGGTGCTCTACGGCTGGTACCGGCGACAGATGAAGACCCTGCTGCCGGGGATGATCGACCGCTGGGCGCCGCGCGTGGGCGTGGAGGTGGCCGAGTGGGGTGTGCGCCGGATGAGCACGCGCTGGGGCAGCTGCAACATCGGCGCCCGGCGGATCTGGCTGAACCTGGAACTCATCCGCATGCCGGCCGGCTGCATCGAGTACGTACTGGTGCACGAGCTGGTGCACCTGCGCGAGCGCTATCACAACGCCCGCTTCCACGCCCTGGTGGCCGAGGCCATGCCGGACTGGCGCGAGCATCGCGATCGCCTGCACGGTGCCGGCGGCGGACCGGACCCCGACTAGCGCGCCGCCATTCCAGCCACCGCTCGCCATCAAGGCGATGGCCCGTGCCCGGCGCCGGGCAGCCTGCAACGCCCCGGAGCGGGCAACCTTTGTGCCTGGAGTGGCCATTCCGCTCGACCGGGCCGCGTGGCCAGGGTGCGGCATCGGCACGGGCATCCGCCGTGGCCCGGGCTTGAACGGGTAGCGGGGAATCAAGCCGGCCGGCGGCGCTGAATGTCCGGCGAGCCGATGCAGGCGCTACTCCTGAGCACGTTCGCGCAGCAGCCGCCACAGGCCGCGCACGTTGCTGCGCGGTTCCCGCAGGAGGCAGGTGATGGCGATTTCCTCCAGCGCGGCCAGCGCAGCCGCAGCGGCCGCCAGGCGGAACGGCCAGACGGCGAGCCCGAACAGCAGCCCCAGCAGCCCGATGGCCGTCAGCCCCACGGCGATTTTCACCAGCCAGGTGTGATAGCTGGTGAAGCGGCCGAAGCGCAGCAGGCCGGCCAGGCTGGGGGCGAGAAAGCTCGCCACGATGG
This sequence comes from uncultured Gammaproteobacteria bacterium, assembly GCA_964351795.1. GTDB lineage: Bacteria > Pseudomonadota > Gammaproteobacteria > JADZEE01 > JADZEE01 > CAYGQN01. The sequence goes on along the minus strand of CAYGQN010000170.1, from coordinate 6,639 downwards.
TGAGGCTGGCGAGCCACTCGCGGTGCACCAGCTCCGGGTACAGGAAGAACATGCCGATGGCGATGGCGGTGAAGGCGGCGACGTCGGCCTCGGAATCCAGCATGGCGCCGAAGCGGCTGACCGTTCCGGTGAGCCGGGCGACGATGCCGTCGATGGCATCGGTGAAAAAGGCCGCCAGCAGAAACCAGACGAAGGCCTCGCGCGCGCCCATGGCGGCGCAGGCCAGCATGCCCGGAACGGCTACCACCAGCCGGAACACCGTCAGCGCATTGGCCAGTGTCCAGCGCGAGGGTTGACCCTGGCCGCGGCCGTTCACAGGCGGAACCGTGCCAGCAGAGGCGTGTGGTCGGACAGGCGATGCCAGGGCGGGCCGGACAGACGCTCGGCCTGCAGGGGCACCAGCCCCCGGCAATAGACCCTGTCCATGGGCAGCATCGGCGCCCAGGCCGGGTAGCTGCGGGCCAGGCGCCCGTGCAGGTGCAGGAAGGCTTCACGCAGCTCGAGCGCCCGGTTGAAGCTGCGCTCGGCACTGGCATCCCAGTCGTTGAAATCCCCGGCGATGATGAGCGGCTCGGCGTGTGGCACGTGCGCTTCCACGTGCTCGCAAAGCCTGCGGATCTGGGGCCGGCGCTCCATGCCGACAAAGCCGAAGTGCACGCACACCAGGTGGACGGTCGGCCCGCCCGGTGGCACTTCGATACGCGCGTGCAGCAGGCTGCGGCTGGCCGCGAATGGCCACGGCGACACCTCGATGTTCTCCCATTCCAGCAACGGCCAGCGGCTGAGAATGGCGTTGCCGTGATGGCCGGCGTCGTACACCGCGTTGCGGGCATAGGCGTAATGCGGCCAGAGCGTGTCGGCGAGGTACTCGAACTGGGACACCGACGGCCAGGCGGCTTGCCGCCTCGCGTGCCCGTGATGCTCGCCCTGGGCCTCCTGCAGCATCACCAGGTCGCAGCCGGTGCCGGCCAGCGCCGCGCGCATCTGCCCCAGCACGAAGCTGCGACGGCCATCGCCGCTGAAGCCCTTGTGCATGTTGTAGGTGACGAGGCTGATGTCCATGGGGGATATCCGGCGACGGCTTACCAGGGATGGCGCCGCAGGTGCAGACGGTACAGCACGGGGGATGCCACCCACACCAGGGCCGTGAACAGGATCGGCACCAGCACCACCTGCGTCCAGCCCAGGCCAAGCGCCCCCTTCAGGGTCAGCGCCGGCAGCAGCGCTTCGGGCACCGAATCCAGCAGCAGCGCGCGGCCGCTGGCCGCGATGCCCAGGCGGCGCTTGCAGAAACTGGCCAGCAGGTCCCCGGCCATGGCCAGGGCCCCGGCGGCCAGGCCGAGCCGCCAGCCAAGGCCCAGCAGTGGCGCCGCGCCGGCACAGCCGGCGCAGGCCAGCAGCAGCCCCCGCCAGGTCTTGGAACGGCCGAGCAGGGGCCGGCCATCCACGAAGCACCGGCCCGCGTCCACCGGCCAGGCGCCCCGCTCGCCGAGCACATCGCGGGCGAGCACGGGGACGCTGTTGGCGACCACGACAAGCAGCAGCAATTCCGGCATCGGACCCGGCCTCCAGGCATGTGCGCCCCAAAGTCGGCGGCAATGCCCATACTGGCGCCGGCGGCGCGGCGCGTTTTGACGTCGGTCAGCCCGGCGGCCCGAAGCGGGTCGTTCTGCCGGCCGCGAACATTGTTTACAGTGCAGGCATCGATAGCGTCTGTGCAGGGGACCCACCTTGAAACCACACGCCTCGCTGAAGCCCTTCAACCTCGAGCGCTGGATCGCGGACAACGCGCACCTGCTGCAGCCGCCGGTGGGCAACCGGCTGCTGCATGACGAGCAGGGCATGATCGTCATGGTGATCGGCGGGCCCAACACCCGCTCGGACTTCCACGATGATCCCGTGCAGGAATGGTTCTACCAGCTGCGCGGCGACATGCTGCTGAAAATCGCCGAGGGCGGGGAGTTCCACGATGTCGTCCTGCGCGAAGGGGATGTGTTCCTGCTGCCCCCGCACACGCGTCATTCACCGCAGCGCCCGCAGGTCGGCTCCGTCGGGCTGGTGGTCGAGGCGCCGCGCATGAGCGGCATGAAAGACGGGTTCGAATGGTACTGCTTCGACTGCGGCCGCCTGCTGCACCGGGCCGAGGTCGCACTGATGCATCCGGCCGCCATCGTGGAAACGCTGCCGGGCGTTTTCGATGCCTTCCACGCCGATACCGCCGCGCGCAGCTGCGGGCATTGCGGCGCCCTGCATCCGGGGCGCGGCAAGCCACCGCCTGGCTGGGCGGCGCTGTAGGGGCCGGCGGATGCCAACCATCGACATCCACAGCCATTTCCTGCCGCGCGAGTGGCCGGACCTCGCCGCGCGCTACGGCACCCCCGACTGGCCGTGGATGCGCCATGACGGCGACCCGGGCCAGGCCATGCTCATGCTCGGCGACCGGCCCTTCCGGCCGGTGGGCGAGGCCTGCTGGAACGCGGCCGTGCGCCTGGAGGCGATGGACCGCGACGGCGTGGACATCCAGATCATCAGCGCCACGCCGGCGCTGTTCGCGTACGCGCGACCGACGGCACAGGCCCTGGATTGCGCCCGCCTGTTCAATGACCTGGCGCTGGAGATCTGCGCCGCCAGCCCGCGCCGCCTGAAGGCCCTGTGCCAGGTGCCGCTGCAGGACGTGGACGCCGCCTGCGCCGAGGTCACGCGGGCCATGCAGGCCGGGCATGTGGGTGTGCAGATCGGCAACCACGTCGGTGATCGCAACCTCGATGACGAGGGCCTGCTGACCTTCCTGCAGCATTGCGCCGCGCAGGATGCGCCGGTGCTGGTGCACCCCTGGGATATGATGGCCAGCGAGCGCATGCCCCGCTACATGTTGTCGTGGCTGGTCGGCATGCCGGCCGAGACGCAGCTGTCGATCCTGTCGCTGATACTGTCCGGCGCCTTCGAGCGCCTGCCGCGCACGCTGCGGCTGTGCTTTGCCCACGGCGGCGGCAGTTTCGCCTTCCTGCTGGGGCGGGTGGACAACGCCTGGCGCCAGCGCGACATCGTGCGCGAGCACTGCCCGCAGCTGCCGTCCTCGTACGTGGATCGCTTCAGCGTGGATTCGGTGGTGTTCGACCCGCGCGCGCTGGCCCTGCTGGTGTCCGTCATGGGGGCCGGGCGCGTGATGCTCGGGTCGGATTACCCGTTTCCGCTGGGCGAGGCGCGCGTCGGTTCCCTGGTGCGTTCGACCACGGCGCTGGCCGCGGATCCGCGGCAGCGGATTCTCGGCGCCAACGCCGCCGCGTTCTTCGGCCTGGCCTGAGCGAGCGGTTGCCCGGGCCCCGCAGCGGCCCGGCAAACGCACCGGGCCGGCCGGCAGATGGTCGACGATGCAGCGCTGCTGCACCGCGGCCGGGGCGGGGCCCAAGGCATGGCCCGGCCGAGCCGCTACAATGGCCGTTACACATGCCCCGGATTTCATGGTGAGGGACCCCTGATGAGCGGAATCGTGCTGACCATCCTGAGCCTGGCCGCGCTGCTGGCGCTGGCCTGCCTGAACATATCGCTGCCCCTGTGGACGTTCGCCCTGGGCGCCGGCCTGGTGGCCGTCTCGCCGGCGGCCGCCGGCGCCGGGGAAGTGCTGGTCGTGATCGGCTGGGCGGCGTTCTGGGCACTGATGCTCCTGAACATCGACTGGCTGCGCCAGCGCTGGGTGATTGCGCCCGCGCGGGCCGTGTTCCGGCGCCTGCTGCCGCGGATCTCGCAGACCGAGCAGGAGGCCCTGGACGCCGGCACCGTGTGGTGGGATGCCGAGCTGTTCTCCGGCCGGCCGAAATGGCGCCGCCTGCTGGAGCTGCCACGCGCCTCGCTGAGCACCGAGGAGCAGGCCTTCCTGGACGGCCCCACCGAGCAGTTGTGCGCCATGGTGAACGACTGGGAGATCAGCAACGAGCTGAAGGACCTGCCCGAGCCGGTGTGGGAGTTCATCCGCGGGCAGGGCTTCCTCGGCATGATCATCCCCAAGCGTTACGGCGGCCTGGGCTTCTCGCCGATTGCCAACTCCGCCATCACCATGAAAATCGCCACCCGCTGCAATACCGCCGCGGTGAGCGTGATGGTGCCGAACTCGCTGGGCCCGGCCGAGCTGCTCATGCATTACGGCACCGAGGCGCAGCGCGAGTACTACCTGCCGCGGCTGGCGCGGGGCGAGGAGATCCCGTGTTTCGCGCTGACCAATCCCCTGGCCGGCTCCGACGCGGCCGCCATTCCCGACCACGGCGTGGTGTGCCACGGCGAGTACCGCGGCGAGCGCGTGCTCGGCATGCGGGTGAACTTCGAGAAGCGCTACATCACCCTGGCGCCGGTGGCCAGCCTGGTCGGCCTGGCCTTCCAGCTGAGCGATCCGGACGGCCTGCTCGGCGGTGACGCCGACGTCGGCATCACCCTGGCCCTGGTGCCGCGCGACATCCCGGGCATGGACATCGGGCGGCGGCATTACCCGGCCCGGCAGGCCTTCCAGAACGGCCCGATCAGCGGCCGCGACGTGTTCATCCCGATGTCCATGGTCATCGGCGGGCAGGAACGCTGCGGCCAGGGCTGGCGCATGCTGATGAACTGCCTGGCGGCCGGGCGTTCCATCTCGCTGCCGGCCTCGTCCACGGGCGCGCTGAAATACGCGCTGCGCACCACCACCGCCTACGCCCGCGTGCGCGAGCAGTTCAACGTGGCCATCGGCCGCATGGAAGGCGTGGCCGAGCAGATCGCCGAACTGGCCATGGACACCTATGCCGTGGATGCCGCGCGCCTGGTGACCGCCGCGGTGCTGCGCGAGGGCGAGGAGCCGGCCGTGCTGTCGGCGCTGCTGAAGTACCAGGCCACCGAGCGCATGCGCCGGGGCATGAACATCGCCATGGACGTGCATGGCGGCCGCGGCATCATCGAGGGCCCGTCCAACTACCTGTTCAGTGCCTACCAGGCCGTGCCCGTCGGGATCACCGTGGAGGGCGCGAACATTCTCACGCGCTCGCTCATCGTCTTCGGCCAGGGCGCGCTGCGCTGCCATCCCTGGCTGCTGAAGGAGATTGCCGCGGCCCGGGACGAGGACGACGCCACCGGCCTGGCCGCCTTCGATGCCGCCCTCGGCGGGCATTGCCGGCACGTGCTGATGCTCATTGCGCGCAACATCGCCTTCAACCTCAGCCTGGGGCTGTTGCCGCGGCGGCGTATCGACACGCGCGTGGGCCCGCTGTTCGGCGCCCTGGAGCGGGCGGCGCTGCGCTTCAACCTGGTGGCCGAGGCCAGCCTGCTGCTGCTGGGCGGGGATCTCAAGCGGCGCGAGGCGCTGTCGGGCCGCTTCGCCGATGCCTTGTCCGAGCTGTACATCGCCAGTGCCACGCTCAAGCACTTCCGCGACCACTGGGAGGTGGATGCCGACCTCGCCACGGCCGTGGTGGCGCGTTCGGTGGGTGTTGTCGACGAGCGCCTGCAGGACGTGCTGGCCAACCTGCCCAGCCGGCCGCTGGCGTTCGTGCTGCGGCTGCTGACCTATCCCTGGCCCCGGCGCGGCGGCCCGAGTGATCGCCTGCGCCTGCGTATCGCCGATGCCGTGCTCAGCCCCGGCGCGGTGCGGGATCGGCTCACCGCCGGCATGTACCTGAACACGGCGCCCGATGACATCACCGGCTGCCTGGAGCATGCCATGGCCCTGGTGGAGCAGCTCGAGCCGCTGACGCGACGCCTGCGCCAGGCCAGCCGGGACGGGCGTCTGCGCCTCACCCACGGCGAGCCGGCCTGGCAGGCGGCCCTGGCCGCACGCATCATCAATGAGGCCGAGGCCGCGCAGCTGGAAGCCCTGGACAAGGCCGTGCGGCGGGTCATCGATGTTGACGACTTTCCCGCCGACGCGCTGGCCGCCATCGCCCAGGTGCAGGTACCGATGTCGGAGGTGGCGTGACACTGCCCGGGCAGTGCCTGCACGAGCTGTTCGATATCGTCGACGAGCACGACCAGGTCATCGGCCAGGCCGAGCGCGGCATCGTGCATGCCGCCGGCCTGCGCCATCGGGCCGCGCACGTGCTGGTGTTCAACAGTGCCGGGGAACTGCTGGTGCAGCGCCGGGCGCTGGGCAAGGACAGCGCCCCGGGTTGCTGGGACACCAGCGCGGCCGGGCACCTGGACGCCGGCGAGGACTACGCCGCCGCGGCGCTGCGGGAACTTTCCGAGGAACTGGGCGTGGCCCCGCTGGCGCCACCCCGGCGCCTGTTCAGGCTGTCTGCCCAGCCCGCCACCGGGCAGGAATTCATCAACGTGTTCCGTTGCAGCATCGATGCCGAGCCGGTGCCCGCCGAAAACGAGATCATGGCCCTGCGCTGGTGCGGGCGCGAGGAGCTGCTGGCGTGGATCCGCACCACGCCGGAGGCGTTCACCACCAGTTTCCTGCTCATCGTCGCCTCCCTGGCCGACGCCGACTGGCAGGCCTGAGAGTCTGTGAATTCTTCGCCCGCCTGCTGCGCGCGCCGATCAGCGGCTGCGACTGCGTTGTCTGTGGCGAAATCCGCGGTCATTTGGTTCATCAGTAAACTCCCTGGATTTCGCCACAGACGCCTTGTCTCGCTCGCGGATCGACGCGCTCGCGACGGCCTTCGAACAATGCACAGA
>CAYGQN010000169.1:0-8893 GCA_964351795.1 uncultured Gammaproteobacteria bacterium | reverse complement strand
GGCCGCGGCGGAGCCGCCCGAGGAACCGCCCGGCACCCGGGTTCTGTCCCAGGGGTTGCGGACTGCACCGAAGTAACTGTTTTCATTGGAAGAACCCATGGCGAACTCATCCATGTTGGCCTTCCCGAGCATGACCATGCCGGCCGCCTGCAGCCGTTGCGTGACCGTTGCATCGTAGGGCGCAACGAAGTTCTCGAGCATGCGGGAACCGCAGGTCGTGCGGACACCGCCGGTGCAGAAGATGTCCTTGTGGGCGAAGGGGATCCCGGTCAGCGGGCCACCTTCGCCGCTGGCCAGGCGGGTGTCCGCCGCGGCGGCCTGCGCCAGGGCCTGCTCTGCGCACACCGTGATGAAGGCGTTCAGCGACGGATTGAGTGCCGCAATCCGGTCGAGATAGTGGCCGGTCAATTCGACACTACTGAATTCGCGCCCGCGCAGGCCGTCTGCGAGCGCGGCCAGGGAATGGGTATGCAGCATTAAATATCGCGCCTTGTTGGATCCGTTGAGGTAACTGGCTGAAATGTGGTGCGGCCGCGGCTACTCCACCACGCGCGGGACGAGGTAGAGTCCGTCGGCGGTTGCCGGCGCGATAGCCTGGAAGCGCTCGCGCTGGTCGGCCTCGGTCACCGTATCCGGCCGCAGTGTCGCTGTGCGATCATGGGGGTTGGACAGCGGTGCCACGCCGGCGGTGTCAGCCTCGCCAATGTGGTCGACGAGTTGCAGGATGGCCGCCATGTCAGCGGCAAGTGCCTGGGTTTCGGCCTCGTCCACGTTCAGTTTCGCCAGCTTGGCGACGGCAGCTACCCGGTCAGAATCGAGCATATTTCAGGCCCCGGTTAATCCTTTAAAACCAGCAATTTATCACAGCCGTGCTCTTGTCCAAAGAAGGGCCTGCTGATACATTAGTTCGCTTATTGAAAACATAAGATTTCATGCAGGCGGCGGCGCGACGCCGGAGGCGGACACGGTGTCCGGCCGGTGCCGGCGGGGGGCAGGGAAAATTCCCGAAGGCCACGCAGCAACAGCAGTCGGCTGCTCACGCACTCTGCAACCGGCTGTCACCGCCGCCAACACAGCTGTGGGATCCGGGTGCCTGTCGGGGTTTAATCGCAACTCATGCTAAAGACGCTACGCGGTCTTTTCTCCAATGACCTTTCCATCGATCTGGGAACGGCGAATACGCTTATCTACGTTCGCGGAAAGGGCATCGTGCTCAACGAACCATCGGTCGTTGCCATTCGGCAGGGCAAGGATCCAGGCAGCGCGAAGTCCATTGCCGCTGTCGGTATGGAAGCCAAGCGAATGCTCGGGCGCACGCCCGAACACATCCAGGCCATCCGCCCGCTGAAGGACGGCGTCATTGCCGACTTCACCGTCACCGAGAAGATGCTGCAATACTTCATCCGCAAGGTGCATGGCAACCGGATGCTCAAGCCAAGCCCGCGTGTGCTGGTCTGCGTGCCCTGTGGCTCCACCCAGGTGGAACGCCGCGCCATCAAGGAGTCCGCTGCCGGTGCAGGCGCACGCGAAGTGTTCCTGATCGAGGAGCCCATGGCGGCCGCCATCGGTGGCGGCATGCCTGTCAGTGATGCCAGCGGTTCCATGGTGCTCGACATCGGTGGCGGCACCACCGAGGTTGCGGTCATCTCGCTCAACGGTATCGTGTACTCCGATTCCGTGCGCATCGGTGGTGATCGTTTCGACGACGCCATCATCCAGTACGTCCGGCGCAACTACGGCTCGCTCATCGGCGAGGCCACGGCCGAACGAATCAAGCACGAAATCGGCTGCGCATATCCGGGCAACGAAGTGCACGAAATCGAAATAAAGGGCCGCAACCTGGCCGAGGGTCTGCCACGTACCTTCACGCTGAACAGCAACGAGGTGCTCGAGGCGCTGCAGGAACCGCTCAGCGGCATCGTCAGCGCGGTGCGTACGGCCCTGGAGAAAACCCCGCCGGAGCTCGGCTCCGACGTGGCCGAGCGCGGCATGGTCCTCACCGGCGGCGGTGCCTTGCTGCGGGATCTCGACCGCCTGTTGATGGAAGAAACCGGCTTGCCCGCCATCATCGCCGATGATCCGTTGACCTGCGTGGCGCGCGGTGGCGGGCGAGTGCTCGAGATGATCGAGGAACACGGCCCGGAAATCCTGGCACTGGAGTAATGCCTGTGTCGGCTGGGTCGAAGGAGGTGTGCGATCAAGCCGCTGTTTCTTAACGGGCCGTCGCTCACGATAAGGCTGGCAAGCGCCGTGATCGTGTCGGTGCTGATCATGCTCGTGGACCACCGGCTGAGTTACCTGGAGTCCGTGCGCTCGGCGCTGTCGGTGGTCGTCTACCCGTTGCAATACGTCGTGAGCCTGCCCGTCAACGGTCTGCAGAAGGCGCAATCGTTCATCGTCGGTCACAAGGCGCTGCTGGCCGAGAACGAGCGCCTGCGCGAACAGAACATGCTGCTGCAGACGCGCATGCAGCGTTTCGCATCCCTTGAAACCGAGAATACGCGCCTGCGGGAACTGCTGGAATCATCCGTGGAAATCGGCGAGCAGGTCCTGGTAGCCGATTTGCTCGCAGTGGAGCTCAACCCCTCGGCGCGGCAGATTGTCCTGAACAAGGGCTCGCGCCAGGGCGTGTACATCGGCCAGCCGGTGGTGGATGCCAACGGGGTGATGGGGCAGGTGATCCATGTCGGTCCGTTCACGAGCACGGCGATGCTCATCACCGACCTGAGTCATGCCCTGCCGGTGGAGATCAACCGCACCGGGCTTCGTGCCATCGCCACCGGTACCGGTCGCGATACCGAACTCGCCCTGAGCTACGTGCCCAACAACGCGGATATCCGCGAGGGGGATCTCATCGTCTCCTCGGGCATGGGCGGGCGCTTTCCGCGCGGCTACCCGGTGGGGGAAATCGTACGGGTGGAAGCGAATCCCGGTGAGCCTTTCGCCCGGATCATCGCCCGGCCGAATGCCCAGCTCCTGCAGGCCCGCGAGGTACTGCTCATCTGGTCGGGGGAGCAGATGACCCGCGTCAGTCACCGGGCCGTTCCCATCGCGGGGTATCGCCTTGGCTATTGACCGCGCACAGAACTACCACGTCATCGCGGCGAGCTTCGTCTGCGCATTCATGCTGGTGGCGATGCCCTTGCCGGACTGGGTACAGTTCTGGCGGCCGCACTGGGTTGCACTGGTGCTGGTGTACTGGTGCATTGCTCTGCCGCGGCGGGTCGGTATCGGCACCGCCTGGTGCCTGGGGATCCTGCTGGACGTGCTTACCGGCGCCGTGCTTGGCCAGAACGCGCTCGGCCTCTCCGTGGTGGCCTTCCTGGCCGTATCCCTGCACCAGCAGATCCGTGTCTTCCCGCTCGGCCAGCAGGCCCTGATGGTCGGGCTGATCCTGTTTCCCTACCCGGCGATAACGGCACTGGTGAGCATGCTTCTGTCGCCGGCGCCGTTCGAGCCGCGCTACCTGGTGGGGCTGCTGTCGAGCATGTTCCTGTGGCCCTGGCTGTTCATCCTGTTGCGCGATTTCCGTCGGCGCTACCACGTGACCTGAGTGGTGGCGGTCGGCACCAGGCACACGGTCATCCTGCCCGCGGGCGAATGCGCCCCGGCGCTCGGCCCGGCTACGGAGGGCCACTGAGCTGGCCGCCGGGATCACCATCAGCAACGCCCGCGACGAGGCGCTGCTCATCCGCCACCGGCTGCTGGTCAGCGTGCTGGTCATGGCGGTGCTGGTGTTGATGCTGCTGGGGCGATTGTTCCACCTGCAGATCAACCGACACGATCACTACCAGACCCGCTCCCAGGAGAACCGGGTCCGGATCGAGCCCGTGGCGCCCACGCGTGGCCTCATCTTCAGTCGCGACGGCCGGATACTGGCCGAGAACCGCCCGAGCTTCACACTCGACATCACCCCGGAACGCGTCCGGGACCTGGATGCCCTGCTGGGGCAGCTGGCAACGGTGGTTGCCATCGACGAGCACGATCTCGAGCGCTTCCATCAGCAACTGAAGGGCAAACGCCGCTTCGAAAAGGTGACGCTGCGGGCCGGCCTGACACCCGAGGAAGTGGCGCGGTTCTCCGTCGATCGCCATCGCTTCCCCGGTGCCGAGGTGTCTGCCGAGGTGTCCCGCTACTACCCCGAGGGCGATCTGTATGCCCACGTGGTCGGCTATGTCGGGCGCATCGATGAACGTGAACTGGAGTTCATCGACACCACCAATTACGCGGCCACGCGCCACATCGGCAAGAGCGGCATCGAACGCACCTACGAGCAGGCGCTGCATGGCCAGGTCGGTTATCAGCAGGTGGAGGTCAACGCCCAGGGCCGCATCATCCGCGTGCTTGAGCGCTCCGAGGCACGGCCAGGGCAGGATCTCTATCTCACCGTGGACTCGCAGTTGCAGCGCGAGGCCCAGGCTGCCCTTGAGGGCGAGCGCGGCGCGGTGGTGATGATGGACGTCATGACCGGCAGCGTGCTGGCCATGGTGAGCACGCCCTCCTTCGATCCCAACCTGTTCGTCAACGGGATCCGCTCGCGCGATTACGCGCCGCTGCGCGACTCACCGGATCGCCCGCTGTTCAATCGTGCGTTGCAGGGTCAGTACCCGCCGGGCTCGACCATCAAGCCATTCGTCGCCCTGGCCGGCCTGGTGCATGGTGTCCGCGAGCCGCATGACAGTACCTGGTGTCCGGGCTGGTTCTCGCTGGCCGGTGACGACCATCGCTACCGTGACTGGAAAAAGACCGGCCACGGGCATGTCAACCTGCATGAGTCGATTGCCCAGTCCTGCGATGTCTATTACTACTCGCTGGCGAAGGACCTCGGCATCGACCGCCTGTCAGCGTTCATGAGCACCTTCGGTTTCGGCTCCCGCACCGGGATCGACATCCCCGGTGAGGCGGCCGGCCTGATGCCATCGGCAGCCTGGAAGCGCAGGGCGCGCTCGCTGCCATGGTTCCCCGGCGAGACGCTCATCGCCGGCATCGGCCAGGGCTTCGTGCTTGCCACCCCGATGCAGCTCGCGGCAGCCACTACGGCGCTCGCCCGGCGCGGCAACTTCGTCCGCCCGCACGTGCTTGGCCAGCTGGAGGATCCGATCGACCACTCCGCCTCCGAAGCGCCGCTTGCAGAGCAGCCCATCGTCGAGCAGGCCACCCCGGCGCAGTGGGACGCGGTGATGAAGGCCATGCATGCCGTGGTGCACGGGCCTACCGGGACGGCGCGGCGTGCCGGCCAGGGCGCAGCCGTGGAATTCGCCGGCAAGACCGGCACCGCGCAGCTGTTCAGGATTGCGCAGGGCGAGGAGGTCAAGAACGAGGATGTTGCCGAGCGCCTGCGGGATCATGCGCTGTTCATCGCTTTCGCGCCGGTCGATACGCCGGAGGTGGCCGTGGCAGTGATCGTCGAGAACGGCAGCAGCGGCAGCGGTGCTGCTGCGCCAGTGGCACGCCGCATGCTCGATCAATATTTCGGGGAAGCTCCACCGTCCCCACCCGTGGCAGGCATCACGCCATGAGGCAGTCGCAGACACTGGCCGAACGGCTGCACCTGGATGGCTGGCTGATGCTGCTGGTGTTCACGCTGTGCGCCATCGGGCTGTTGGTGCTGCACTCGGCCAGCGGTCAGAGCCCGGACATGCTTGCCCGCCAGGGGATCCGGCTTGGCGTTGGCCTGATGGTGATGTTCACCCTGGCCCAGCTGCCGCCAGCCGCGCTGACGCGCTGGGTGCCGTTGTTGTACGTGGTAGGGCTTGCCCTGCTGGTGGCGGTGATGTTCTTCGGCACCGGGCGCAGCGCCGCGCGCTGGCTGGACCTGGGGGTTGTTCGTTTCCAGCCCTCGGAGATGATGAAGCTGGTGGTGCCCATTACCACGGCCTGGTACCTGTCCGAGTCGCCCCTGCCCCCCTCGCTGGGCCGGCTGCTGACCAGCCTCGTCATCATTGCGCTGCCGGTGGTGCTGGTAGCGCGCCAGCCCGACCTCGGTACGGCCCTGCTGATTGGCGCGGCCGGGGGCTTCGTGCTGTTCCTTGCGGGCGTGCGCTGGCGCTACCTGCTGTTCGCGCTGCTGGCCGGCATCATCACGGCGCCGTTGCTGTGGGCCAACATGCACGACTACCAGCGCCAGCGGGTGCTTACGCTGATTTCCCCCGAGAGCGATCCGCTGGGTTCGGGCTACCACATCATCCAGTCGCAGATAGCCGTCGGTTCGGGCGGACTGCTCGGCAAGGGCTGGATGAACGGCACGCAATCACGGCTGGAATTCGTTCCCGAGCGTTCCACGGATTTCATCTTTTCAGTGTTTTGCGAGGAGTTCGGCTTTGTGGGCGTGTGCCTGTTGCTGTTTCTCTACGCACTCATCATCCTGCGCGGGTTCTTCATTGCCGCCAACGCCCAGTCGGTCTTCGGACGCCTGGTGGCCGGGGGGCTCACGTTCATCCTGTTCACCTACGTGTACGTGAACATGAGCATGGTGATCGGCGCATTGCCGGTGGTCGGTATTCCGCTGCCGCTTGTCAGTTACGGCGGGACTTCACTGGTGACGCTGCTGGGCGGTTTCGGTATTCTGATGAGCGTCCACACGCACCGCCGCCTGCTCTCCAGTGCCTGATCGCGGACGTGTACGACGATGCTTCAGGCGGTATTCATCGACGGACTCCTGAAATAGTGTCCCCAGCCGACTTTTATCGAGGCCCGCATGCGCGCTGATCCCCGTTTCCTGCTCCGCCCGGGTTTGGCCGTGGCGACCCTGGTATTCGTTCTCCAGGCCCTGGCCGGCCCCGTGCTGGCCGCCGGTTTCGACAGCGCGCAGGTCCGCAGCTTCGTCAGCGACGTTGCGGCGCGCAACGGCTGGGATCCGGACGAACTGGCTGCCACCGTCGGCCAGGCGCGGCGCATGGAGTCCATCCTCAATGCCATCTCGCGCCCTGCCGAGGCCAAGCCATGGCACCAGTACCGGCCCATCTTCGTCACCGACAAGCGCGCCGATGCCGGGGCGGCTTTCTGGCGTGCCAACCGCGACATACTCGCCAGGGCCGAGCAGGAATACGGGGTGCCGGCGCGGATCATCGTTGCCATCATCGGTGTGGAAACCTTCTACGGCCGCGTGGCGGGCAGCTATCGCGTCCTGGATGCACTGGCCACACTCGGTTTCGCCTACCCGCCGCGGGCGAAATTCTTCGCCTCGGAGCTGGAGCAGTTCCTGTTGCTATGCCGGGCCCAGTCACTGAACCCCACGGCACTGGTGGGGTCCTACGCCGGGGCGATGGGTCTGCCCCAGTTCATGCCCAGCAGCTACCGGGCCTACGCCGTGGACTTCGACGGCGACGGGCTCATCAACATCTGGGACAACCCGGTCGATGCCATCGGCAGCGTGGCGAGCTATCTCGCCCGCCATGGCTGGCAGCGCGGTGGCGAGATTGCGCATCACGTGGCGGTGCCGGGGGCGGGTCTTGCCGCGCTGGTGGACCGGGACCTTGCACCGGCAGTGCCGGTGGCGGAGGTCCTGCCGCATGCCGGTGACATCGACGGCAGCCCGCCGCAGGAGGCCATGGTGGACATCATCGCACTCGAACAGCAAGACGGTACCGAGTATTGGCTCGGGTACCGGAACTTCTATGCCATCACGCGCTACAACCATTCACGGATGTACGCCATGGCGGTGCACCAGCTGGCCGAGGCCATCAGCCGGCGCATGGAGCAAGCGGCCCGCGGATGAATACGCTGCAGCGTGCGTTCACGGTCATGTTGCTCACGCAACTCCTGCTGGCCTGTTCAGCTACGCCGCAGCGAGACAGCGGCCCGAGGCACGAACCCGATCTGTCCGGGGTGCGCGATGCGGTGCCACGCGCCGAGCCACCGAGCCGCTACGGCAACCCGGCTTCGTACGAGGTGAACGGCAAGCGCTACTACACCCTGAAGTCATCCAGGGGCTTCGTACAACGGGGTATTGCCTCGTGGTACGGCTCCAAGTTCCACGGCCGACGTACCTCCAGCGGCGAAACCTACGACATGTACAAGATGACGGCGGCGCACAAGACATTGCCCCTGCCAACCTATGCGCAGGTGACCAACGTGCGAAACGGCCGCAGCGTCATCGTGAAAATCAACGATCGCGGCCCTTTCCACGACAACAGGGTCATCGATTTGTCCTACGCCGCGGCGAAGAAGCTCGACATTGCCAGGGCCGGCACCGGGCTGGTCGAAGTGCGCGCCATCGACCCGTCAGCGCCCGGAGTATTGCCTCCGGGCCCGCGGGTTGCCGAGCAGGCCCCGGCGGCATCGTTCTACATCCAGGTCGGTGCCTTTGCCGAGCGGATCAACGCCGAGCGCCTGCACGCCAGGCTGGCCGGCAGCATTGCGCAGGTCGGCATTTTCCCCGGCGACAGCGGCGGGCGCACCGTCTACCGCGTTCGCGTGGGCCCGCTGCTGGATGTGGAAGCCGCCGATTCGATCGTGCGTTCACTCGTGCAGATGGGCATTGGTGAACATGTCGTCGTGTTCAACTGAGCCCCGCACGCCGGCACAAAACAGGTTGGAAGTCATGCATCGTTTGATTACCGTCACTTTGCTCGTTGCGGCCGCGCTGATGTACGGCGCCGCGGCGTGGTCGATTACACCCCCGGTACCGGACGCCCCGGATATCGATGCCCGTGCATATATCCTGGTGGACTACCAGAGCGGGGAGATCATCGCCGCTCGCGAACCGGACATGCCGGTGGAGCCGGCCAGCCTTACCAAGATGATGACCATCTATGCCGTTGCGCATGAGCTGGCCGAGAACCGCATCACGCTTCAGGACGAGGTGCTGGTATCCGAGAAGGCCTGGCGGATGTCCGGCTCGCGCATGTTCATCGAGGTGGGCCGCAAGGTCACCGTCGACGAGCTGATGCAT
>CAYGQN010000168.1:2231-8927 GCA_964351795.1 uncultured Gammaproteobacteria bacterium | reverse complement strand
GGCCGAGGCGGCCCGCTCCAGGCCCTGCGGGCGCGCGTTGCGCAGCTGCGCCTGGTAGGCCTCCAGCTCGTCGATGAAATTGTCCGTGGACTTGGGCATCGGTACCCGTGCCGAGGCAATCCAGGTCAGCAGGTCCTTGCCCCGGCGCATCAGCTGCACCCCATCCATGTACAAACGCTGTTCGGTCTCGCTGACGTCATCATCGAGCTGCGGCCTGAAATCGGCCAACTCGTCGCCGGCGGCAACGAACTCCGGCCAGACCTCGAAGATGA
Source organism: uncultured Gammaproteobacteria bacterium (assembly GCA_964351795.1). Taxonomy (GTDB): domain Bacteria; phylum Pseudomonadota; class Gammaproteobacteria; order JADZEE01; family JADZEE01; genus CAYGQN01. The sequence continues at coordinate 8,655 of CAYGQN010000168.1, read as the reverse complement.
CGCGATCGGTGCGCAGGGTTTCGCTCTCGTGCTTGGCGGCGGTGGCGAACTCCCCGATGAGCCTGGCGAGGCCGCTGAGCGCCGGGCTGATGCTGACGGTTTCCATCATGTGGCGGGCGATGCGGTCGATGTTGGCCATGGTTTGCGCGACCTTCATGTAGCGGCCCTCGTAGAACTGTTCCACGGGCATCGAAAAGGCCTTCAGCGGTTCGCCCCAGAGCTCGTCCAGGCCTTCCTCCCCGCTGTAGTGCTTGACTTGCTTGCCAAGCTCCAGCGCCTCGAGGAAATAGCGCCCGCAGACCCGCAGCAGCTCGTTGCCGGGCTCGATTTCCACCCCGGCGTCCTGCAGTTCCACGATCTTGGTGAAAATGTCCGATGCCCGGTTGAGCAACGCGCCGGCCAGCATCGCGGCGTTCACGCGCTTGCGGCGCGGATCGGTTTCGTCCTCGTAGGCCTTGCGCGCGAAGTCCAGTCGCACGCCGGGCGTGTTGATGCCCGGCTCGGTATGGTGGAAGACGCGCCGGGTGAGCTGGTCAATCAGCTTCTTGCGATTGGCGAGGCTGTCCGCCCGGATGTTGTACCGCCGGATCCAGTAGCCGTCGTAGTAGATGCAAGGCTTGCCGTCGATGTCGGCCTCGGTACCATTGGCGATATCAGCGGTGCTGCAGTCGTTGCTCATCGTGTCCCATCCTGCCCCACAGGGCCAGCGTGTCAGGCGCGCAAAATAAGTAAAATCAACGCTGTGAAGCTAACTTCTCTATCGTAACCGGAACGATTGCGCGTTCATGATGCACTGCACAAGTATAACCACCTCGGCGCACATTGCCAGCCTGCGGCATCATGGCTGAATCCATTCGTAACAGAGCCCCCCTGAATGCCTGATTCCGAGCCGCTGGACGCCACCACTCAGGCCGCCATGGCCCGCTGGCCGGATGTGCCGGAATGCTACGGCTGGCTGCGCCTCGACGCCCGCGGCCGCTGGCTCGTGGACGGTCGGCCGGCGGCGCACGCGGGCCTGCGCGAGTTCATCGGCCGCAACTATCGCGCCGACGAGCATGGCCGCTGGTACTTCCAGAATGGCCCGCAACGCGTGTTCGTCGGCCTGGACGCCGCGCCCTGGGTGCTGGCGCTGCTGCCCGATGCGCAACTGCAGACCCACACCGGCCGGCAGGTCGGCGCCGTCACGGCCGCATGGCTGGCCAGCGATGGCCAGTTGTATTTGCAGACTGATCTCGGCCCGGCCGTCGTGGGCGGGGCCTCGCTGGCCGCGGCTACACAGTACCTTCGTGACGGGCACGGCCGGGTGCTCGACGAAGCCGCGGTGCAGACGCTGCTCGAAGGCGATGCAGTTCCCGGCGCCTGCTGCGTCCTGCCGGCCGGTCGCGTAAGCTTGCGCCCGCTCGATCAGCACCGGGTCGAGGCGGAAACAGGTTTCGTGCGCGAGCCGACAGCAGCCGCACATTGACAGGGGGAATACGCGAATGCGACTGGTCAGTTTCGACAACGCCGGCCGAGCCGGCTGGGGATGCATCAACGACGCCGGCGTCGCCGACCTCGGCGCGGCCACCGGGCACGCCGACCTGCGCGCCGCCATCGCCGCCGGCCCGCTGGCCGAACTGCATGCCGCGGTCGCGGAGGCGCCGCTGCTGGACGCGGCCCGGCTGCGCTGGCTGCCGCTCATCACGGCACCGGAGAAAATCCTCTGCATCGGCCTGAATTATCGCATGCACGTGGAGGAGACCGGCCGCGAGGACAGCGATTACCCCACCATCTTCACGCGCTTCGCCAACAGCCAGATCGGCCACTATCAGCCCGTGCCGAAACCGGCCGTATCCGCGAAATTCGACTACGAGGGCGAACTGGCCGTGGTCATTGGCCGTGCCGGCCGTCACATCCGCGCCGAGGATGCGCTGGCACATATCGCCGGCTACGCCTGCTACTGCGATTTCTCGGTGCGCGACTGGCAGTTCCACACCACGCAGTTCACCCCCGGCAAGAACTTTCCCGGCACCGGCGCCTTCGGCCCGTGGCTGGTCAGCGCCGATGAAATCGGCGACCCGGGCACGCTCGACCTGCGCACACGCGTGAACGGCGAGACCGTGCAGGATGCCAACACCCGCGACATGATCTTCCCCATCCCGGAGCTCATCCGCTACATCAGCAGCTTCACCGCGCTGACCCCCGGCGACGTGATCGTCACCGGCACGCCCGGCGGTGTGGGTTCCCGGCGCGTACCGCGGCTGTGGCTGAAACCCGGCGACGTGGTCGAAGTGGAAATCGAGAAGCTCGGCACCCTGCACTGCCCCATCGGCAGCGACGAGGCCTGATCGCTCAGGGCGTCTCGAACACCTTGCCCGGATTGAGGATCCCGTTCGGGTCCAGAGCCGCTTTCAGCGCGCGCATGACGTCTATCTCCGTGGCTGTGCGCGACACCGACAGCCAGTCCCGCTTCTCCAGCCCGATCCCATGCTCGGCGGATACCGAGCCACCCACGGCGGCCAGCGGCTCGTAGACGCAGGCCTCGACGCCGGCCCGCTCGCGATGGCCGTCATCACCCACCAGTATCGCGAAATGCAGGTTGCCGTCGCCCAGGTGCCCGAAGGTGAAGCAGTGAGCACCGGCGTAGCGCGCCAGCACACCGCTGCGCACCTGCTGCACGTACTCGCGCATGTCACCGATGGCCAGGCTGACGTCGAAGATGTACGGCTCGCCCATGGCCACGATGTGCTCGACACCATCGCGGACCGCCCACAGGCCCCGGGCCTGGGTGTCGGACTGGGCGATGACCACGTCCGCGGCGACGCCGGATTCCAGTGCCGCGCTGAGCGTCTCGGCAAACAACTCCGCATCGCGCTGCGGATCCCCGCCGAGGGCCTCGACCAGCACGTAGAACGCGCCCCCGCGAGGCAGCGGCGGACGCACCCCCGTGTGTTCGGCGGTGACCGCGTCGAAGTAATCACCCCACATCACCTCGAAGGCACTGAGCGCCCCGCCCAGGCCCCGGTCCACGTGCTTGAGCAGCGCGGTGACCTGCTCGAAGCCCTCGCAGGTCACCATGGCGAGGTTGCTGCTGGCCGGTGCCTCACGCAGGCGCAGCACCAGGCGGGTCACCACCCCCAGCGTGCCTTCGGTACCGATGAACAGGTGCTTGAGATCGTAGCCGGCGTTGTTCTTGAGCATGCGGTTCATGGACGACAGGACACGACCATCGGCCAGCACCGCCTCCAGGCCCAGCACGTTGTCGCGCGTCATGCCGTAACGGATGACGCGGTTACCACCGGCGTTGGTGGCAACGTTGCCACCGATCTGGCAGGAGCCGCGCGCGCCGAGGTCCAGCGGGAACATCAGGCCCTCGACGGCGGCGCCTTCCTGGATCCGCTGCAGCGGGGCACCGGCCTGCACCGTCATCGTCCGGCCCAGCGCGTCCACCGCTTCGATGGCCTGCATGCGCTCCATGGAAATGACCAGCTCGTGCGGCTCTGTAAGCGCCGAACACACCAGGTTGGTGAGCCCGCCATGGACCACGATCGGCTGGCGCAGCTCGTTGCACACGGCCAGGATGGCACTGACCTGCTGCGTCGTTGTCGGCCGGACGATGGCGCCGGCACGAACGTGATCGCTGCGCCAAATGCCGGCGCTGCGTGAGGCGACATCGTCGCCGGTGAGCACGGCCCGATCATCGACAAAGCCGGCGATGCGCTCGAGCACGCTGGTCAGCATCGGGACTCGCCCCCGCCCGACCGGTGCATGACGCTGCCGGGCAACGGGCCCACCAGCGATCGTCTGCCGCCGGCCGCGGGCGCGTCGCGCCGGCCCCATCGCGGGGATTTGCCCGGGTTCGATGTTGGTGTGATTGTGTTCATGAGCCTCCTCCGACGGCCAGCCCCACCTGCCATGGCAAGCATACAGGCCGTGGGTCGATGCGTGTGGTCCGGCCAACCATGGCCGATACCCGTGACACGACGGCAAGCACACGCAGCACCGGCGCGGGCGTCGTGGTTCAAGCGTGCAGCCGATGGTCGCCGCGGCAGCCGCGGCCCGGCGTCGCCGGCAAAGCAGCGCCCCGTGTCGGGCCTGCGGTTCAGCGCACGCGCCGGCCTTCCAGCCAGGCGACCGTGATCGCCACCGCCATGGCGAGCATCTCCCCCAGCGCCGCGCAGGCATAGGGGTTGGGCTGCTGCGCGGCCAGCCAGGCGAGCACGCCGTTGTCCGGCACGACCGGCAGCAGGCCGGCATGCAGTACGATGAAACCCAGCGCGCCAGTGAACAGCCCCGCCAGGGCGCCGCGTCGCGTTGCCCCGGACCAGAACACCCCGAGGATCAGCGGCGCGCTGATCGCGGCGATGAGTCCGCCGATGCCGATCCAGGTGATGAGAAGGATGTTCATGTCGATGGTCAGCCAGGCCAGCACGGCCGCGACGATCATCGTCAGTGCCGATGCCCAGCGGCTGATCACCAGCACGCGCTGGTCCAGCACCGCCGGATCCTGGCCCGGGTGCAGCCGCGGCGCCAGCGAGCGCCGGTAGATGTCGTTGGCGAACACCTGCGAGGAGGAGATCACCAGGCCGTCGGCGGTGGACATGATCGCCGACAGCACCGCCGCGCCAAGCAGCGCCGCCAGCCAGGCCGGCAGTATCTCCACGAACAGCGCCGGGATCACCGTGTTGGCGCCGGCATCGAACAGGCCGTCGCCGCTGCCGAACACCGCCCGCGCCAGCAGGCCACCAAGGCTGGCCAGCGGAAACACCAGTGCCAGGGCGAAGGCCAGGGCCACGAACAGGCGCGAGTGGCGCTCTTCGCGCAGCGCCCAGATCTTGTTGCCCAGGTGCGGCAGGAAACCGAAAGGTGCATAGGCAATCACCATCGCCAGCAGGGCCCATACCGAGCCCACCAGCGGCAACGCCGGGTTCATCGGCGCAAGGTAATCCCCGCCCTCGGCGCGCAACAGCTCCAGCATGCCGGCAAAACCGCCCTCCACGCCGGCGCCACGCCAGAACAGCCAGGCGATGACCAGGGCAATCACCGCCATCACGCAGCCCTGCAGGGTATCGGTCAGGATGTCCGCGTGCGCGCCACCGAGCACCACGTACAGCGACATCACCACCGTGGTCAGCACCAGAGCCTCGATGCGGTCCAGGCCAAGCATCATTTCGAACATGGCCAGGCCGGCCACCAGCTGCGCGGCGAGAAAGAAGATCATCGCCAGCGAGTACACCGCCACCAGCAGCCGGATGGCCTCGCTGTTGTAGCGATCCCCGAGATACTCGGGGATGGAGCGGCTGCCGAAGGCATGGCCATGGCGGGCGACGGCGCGCATGCACAGCATCACGCCGGCGTAGATGGCCAGCGGGTAGATGAAGCCGATCCACAACGGCGAGACGCCGAACCGCCAGGTCAGCCCGGGCAGGCCGAGAAAGGTGGCGCCGCTGGCGGTGGTGGAGGCAAAGGCCACGGCCAGGGTGAAGGGGCCGTAGCTCGAGCGCGCCGTGGCGAAATCATCCGCGCCGCGTACACGCCGCTGCGCCAGCAGGCCGAAGCCGAGCATGGCGGCAATGTACAGGCCCATGAACAGCCAGGCCCACAGGCGCAGGCCGCCATCGTTCATGCCAGCGCCTCCAGGCGGGTCTGCAGGGCTGCCGCCGCAGCGACCAGCCGCGCTTCCACCTGCCCCGCATCCGCGCCGCCTGCCAGGAGGGTCAGCAGCGGATGGCCGGCCTCGATGTGGCTGCCCTCGGCGGGGATGTCCGCTGCCCGCAGCGCCCCGGGTTCGGTGAGGCCTTCCAGCAGGCAGTCGCTGAAACAGACCGCTTGCCGCGCGTAGACCACGGCCTTGCCGGCACAGCCGTCCGCCCGCGACGGCCAGGGCTTCCATGGTTCGCCCGCGCAGGCGGCGACGTGCCTGTCGATGACCGTGGCCCCGAAGGCCGCCTCCAGCACTTCCATGGCGGCCGTGTAGCGGGGGTTGAGTTCCACCGGTTGCGGCAGGCCGTCGGCCACCACGGCATCGATGCCGAACAGGCCCCGCAGGCGGAATCGTCGCCACGCCGCCACGCCCAGTCGCTGCCAGTGCCGGCGGCTGTCCGCGCTGAGTGTGATCGGGCCGAGGCTGCCGGTATACAGGTAGCCGGAGGCGCCGAAGCGGCCGTCGCCGGTGAGCGAGGCGGTCACGCCGAGCAGCTCGCAGCCGGACGCATCGGCAAGGAAGGCGCCGGCCATGGTGTCGCCCTCCAGCCGTTCCTGCAGGTAGCACTGCGGCGTGATGATCGGCGGTTCGGCCGGCCGGATCCGCAGGCCGCCGGCACTGGCCAGCGGCTTGCTCAGCCAGCGCCCCGCGCCGGGCGCCGCGCCGGCGGTGATGACACGCGGCGCCGGCAGGCCCGCCGCCGACCAGCACTGCGTCAGCGCCAGCGGATCAGTCACGCCC
>CAYGQN010000168.1:0-2221 GCA_964351795.1 uncultured Gammaproteobacteria bacterium | reverse complement strand
GCGCCGGCGGCGGGCCCGGCGCCGCCGCGCGGGTGTCGGCATCGCCGAACAGGTCCAGCCAGCAGGGGCTGAAGCCGGCCCGGCGCGCCGACTGCACCGCCGCGCGGGCACTGGCCGCGACGATCACGAGATCCGTTGAGGCCAGGACGAATGTCCGCGCGTCAGCGCGGGCCGGCGTGGAAGGTCTTGGCGACGATCGACCATGCCCCGTCGATGCAGACGAGGTGGAAATAGTCGACGAAGTCCGTGCCCATCAGTCCGGTTTCCGACAGCGTCGCGGTGGCCACCTGCCCGGCCACCTCGACCTGGGTGATCGCCGCTGTGTAGCCGCCGGTGTCCCTGGGGGCCGGGTTGCCGCGCACCGCGTCGAGGAAAGGCGCCACCGCGCCACACAGCAGGTCCGGGCCAAGATAGCCGGTCATCACGGCCTGCGGATGGAACACCGCGGCAAGCTTGTCCGCATCCCCCTCGAAGGTGCCGTCGATGTACTGCTGTACCACCGCGCGCACGGCGGCCTCGCTCCCGGTCTGGCTCATGCTGCACTCCTTCTGTTGTCGCCCGCGCGGCAGTGTATAACAGCGCCCGGCAAGCGGCGCCGCAGCGCGGCCCACCGCCGATGGTCAGGCCCGCCCCGGCCGTTCCCGGCGAGGGTTCTCGTGTGCGGGCCCGGTGGCTTGGCGGCCTTGTGGATGTCCAGGCACCGGCGGTGCGCGTCCGCGCCGCCCGGCCCTGGCTTGCAGAGGCCTGGGCGCTGTCGCAACGCACGCCCCGGCCAGGCGGGCAACGGGTGGCATCGGACGAGCCGACTCCGGCTGCCGGTCGTCACGGCAAAGGTGTCAATAATATTTACAGCCCCCGGGGCCAGTCCCAGGCCGGCATGCGCGATGGCCGCCTGCGTTCTGGCCTGTCTTTGGTGTCCCGATGGACGCCTTCCTGCCAGCAAGCCCCGGCGATGCCGCTGCCAGGCATTGTCAACATCTTTTACAAAGCCGTACCTGGCAGCTCCGATCCATTCGATAAGCGACTGACATACCTTGATGTCCCGGGCAGGGCATGGTTCTTGCGGCTTTTCGTCTATCGTCCAAACCGAACCAGAGCCAGCGCATGCGCCATTGCCCCGGAACACCGTTCTCCCCAGCTGCAGGCAGATTGCTGCCCGGCCTGGTCATCGCCGCCATCAGCCTGCTCGGTACAGCCGAAGCCGCCATCCTGTCGTGGCAGAACCCCGGCACCGGTGACTGGTTCGATGGCGCCAACTGGGATGCGGGCGGCGCCATTCCCGGTCCCGGGGATCTCGCCCGCATCCGCAACGGCGGGCTGGCCCAGGCCGGCAGTAGCGTGAGCCTGGCAGCGCTCGCGGCAGGCACGACCATCGATACCACGCCTGCCGCCGGGGGCGTTGCGATCACCGGGGATCTCGGCCTGGGTGGTTCACTGGGCGTGGGCACAACCTCCGCCGCCGCCACCGGTACCACCGCCAGCGGCAGTCTCAGCGTCAGCGGTGCCATCAGCGGCGCCAGCGGCGGCCTGCTGATCGGTTCCAACACCGGCGCCGGCAGCACCGCCAACGGGGCCGTCAGCGCTGCCAGCTACGCCGGCAACCACGGCTTCATCGGCATCGGCCGCGACACCGCCGGCGGCAGCGCCGACGGGCGCCTGGAGATTGCCGGCCACCTCGACCTGCCCGACCGCGCCAGCTTCCTGGAAGTGGGTTTCACGGTCTTCGACGGCCTCAATGCCAGCGGCGTGCTCACCGCCAGCAGCGGCGACATCCTCGTCGGCAGCGCCAACATCGGTGCCCACATCGGCGGCACCGGCGCCGCGGGCGAGGTGCACGGGCGCATGGATATCGGCAGCGGCAGCCTCAGCAGCGACAGCGGCAGCACTCTCAACGTCGGCTACCGCGCCAATGCACGTACCGGCAACGTCAGCGGCGAACTGCGCACGGCCGGCCTCGCCGGCTTCGGCCTGATCAACGTCGGCGTGGCCGGCAGCGGCCCGGCCGGGGGCAGCGTCACGGGCCTGCTGGACGTCGGCGCCGGCGGCATCGGCGGCCAGGCGCTGAATCTCGGCGTCTCGCTCAGCGGCGACGCCAGCGGCACCGTCACCAGTGCCGGCAGCGTCAACCTCGACAACTTCCTGAACATCGCCGACGCCAGCAGCGACGGCGCGGCCACGGGCAGTCTCTCGATCACCGGGGATCTCGGCCTGGGTGGTTCAC
>CAYGQN010000167.1:0-8952 GCA_964351795.1 uncultured Gammaproteobacteria bacterium | reverse complement strand
GAACTGGCGCGCCAGTTCGTGGCGTTCGTGGACGTGCTGGCGACCGTGCACGAGCGCATCCGCCTGCGCTCTGACCGCGATGTGCTGCGCGTGTATGAAACCTGGCTGCGCACCGGCAGCGAGCGCGCGGCGGGCCTGCTGCGCCAGGCCGGCATCGAGCCCATCGCCGCCCCGGTCAGGTGCCAGTAGCGGTGGAATCGCTCAACACCCTGCAGAGCGAGCTCGAGGGTTTGTACGAGCTGTCGGTGGCCCACCAGGTCACCGACTTTCTCACCAGCGTGCAGCCGCGCGCCGACGCGGCCCGGGTCCAGCCGGCCGAGCAGCTGCTGCTGCGCGAAGACGAGGACGGGCTGGGCCTTGCGCTGTACCTGTCGCCGGGTCTGCTCGAGGATCTCGCGCGCAACGATCCGCTGGACCGGCTGGGCCGGAGCAATCTCAACAGCTTCTGCCAGGCCCTGGAGGGGGTGAGCCATTTCCTCTACGTGGCCTGGCGGGCCGGCTACGATCGGGAAATGACCCGCCTGGAGATGGAACTGCAGGCCGAGGTGGACAAGTACATGACCGCTGCGCGCCTGTTCGCGGGCCAGGGTGATGGCCGGGTGCCGGCGGACCTTGCGGGCATGTTGTTCGGGCGGGTGTCCTACCATGCCGGCCTGGCTCCCTCGGAACACCGTCGCTACCGCAGCGCCAACGACTATGCCTTCCGCCTGTGCGCGGCGCTGGAGCACCGCTATGCACGGCGGCTGCCCGACCATCCCGATGCCTTGCGTGATCTGCGGCGCTTCTACCGGCTCGGGGAGCGCGGCAAGCTCGACTGGATCGATTCGGTGATCTGAATCAAATCGCGGGCTTGCGCTCCCCGCCAAATTCTTGACATGATGTTGCGAGGGCCAGCAGCAGCAACGATGGTCAACGATTTGTCTTTCCGGTGCAGTGCCAGCCAGCGTGGGAGCGGGGATGAGCGGGGCCAGGATCCTGGTGTGCGAGGAAGACGGCGCGTTGCGCGAGCGCCTGTCGCATATCCTCGAGTTTCTTGAATTCGACCCGGCCCCGTGCTGCGATCGCGACCGCCTGGCCGCTTTGCTGGAGGCCGAGCCGGACTGCCATGCTGTTCTGCTCGGCCAGTGCTCGCTTGGCCGCACCCAGCTCGAGGCCCTGCGCCACATCCGCGAGGCTGATGCGCACCTGCCGGTGCTGCTGCTGATTGCCAACCCCGAGCAGACCCGCATCAGCGAGGAACTGGAAGCCGGTGTGCTCGATGTCGTGCACCTGCCGCTGCGCCAGGGACGTTTCGCCAATACCCTGCAGAAGGTCTACGCCTACCGCGACAACCGCCACAAGGGCGAAACGCCGCGCTCCCTGGAGTTGTTCCGTTCCCTGGTCGGCTCCAGCCGCGGCATCCAGCGCGTGCGCAAGATGATCGAGATGGTGGCCAAGTCCGATGCCAACGTCCTCATCACCGGCGAGTCGGGCACAGGCAAGGAGGTCATCGCCCGCCATATCCATTACCACTCGCCCCGCCGGAGCAAGCCCTTCGTACCGCTGAACTGCGGCGCCATCCCCGCTGAACTGCTGGAGAGTGAACTGTTCGGCCATGAGAAGGGTGCTTTCACCGGCGCCATCTCGGCCCGCCAGGGGCGCTTCGAAATGGCCGAGGGCGGCACGCTGTTTCTCGACGAAATCGGTGACATGAGCCTGTCGATGCAGGTCAAGCTGCTGCGGGTGCTGCAGGAGCGTACCTTCGAGCGCGTCGGCAGCAACCGCAGCATGACCGCCAACGTGCGCATCATCGCGGCTACCCATGTGGACCTGGAAAAGGCCATCAGTGCCGGGCGTTTCCGCGAGGACCTGTTCTACCGCCTGAACGTCTTCCCGATCGAGACACCGCCGCTGCGCGAGCGTGCCGAGGACCTGCCACTGCTCATCAACGACCTCGTGGAGCGCCTGGATCATGAAGGCCATGGCTCCATTCGCCTGAGCCCCATGGCCGTTGAGTCGCTGTCCGGCTATGGCTGGCCTGGTAACGTCAGGGAACTGGCGAACCTCATCGAGCGGCTGTCGATCCTGTACCCCAACGGGGTCGTGGACATTCACGACCTGCCCGAGAAATACCAGTCCCAGGAGCTCCTGGAGGCCGAGCCGCGGGCGCGCGGCGAGGAAATACTGCCCGTGGATCCCATCAGCATGCCGCGACTGCCCCGCAGCGGCCTGGACCTCAAGGAACATCTGACCAGTCTCGAGTACAACCTCATCCTGCAGGCGCTGGACGAGAGCAACTGGATCGTGGCCCATGCGGCCAAGCGTCTGAACATGGGCCGGACCACCCTGGTGGAGAAGATGCGCAAGTTCGGACTGCAGAAAACCGGCGAAGCGCCAAGCCTTTGACGTATCTCGCCCCCCTGTTGGGGAGCGTTTTTAGTCAACCTACTGATTTATAAATAATAAAAGCTTCTGGCACAGAGTTTGCTGTTGTGATACCCGTCACCGACAGCAACGTGAGCCAGACATGTCTTTCAGCCAGTCCAGAACGGCGCAGTCCCCCGAATCCGGGCCACCAGCGGCCGCTGCCAGCGAACTGACGGCGGCATTCAGTGAGCGCACCCGCGTCAGCGAGGACCCGGAACGCTGCTGCGCCGATCTGCACGGGCAGTTCCGCGCCCTGCAGCGCGGCGATGTGGCCGGGCGCCGGGAAGCCGACGCTTTCGCTGCCCGCATCACTGCCGCGGTTCGCGTGCTGCCGGGCGGGGTCGTGATCCTGGATGCCGAGGGTTGTATCCGCTACTTCAACGAAGCCGCCAGCGGCCTGCTGGGCGAATTGCACTGCGGCAGCCTCTGGCGCGATGTCATCAGCGCAAAACTGGCGCCCCGCTGGGATGACGGCCACGACCTGTCCCTGAACAACGGCAAGCGTATCCATATTGCCACGCAGGCGATTGCCGATCCGCCAGGCCAGGTGCTGCTGCTCAGCGATACGACCGAGCAACGCCGTTTCAACGACGAGCTGTCCCAGGCACAGCGTCTTGCGGAAGTGGGGCGCATGGCGGCCGGTCTGGCGCACCAGATCCGCACGCCGCTGGCAACAGCCATGCTGTACGCCTCGCAGGTCGGCAGTGCCAGCCTGGCAGTGGAACGGCGTGCCGCCTGTGCTGGCCACCTGACCGACAGCCTGTCGCACCTGGAGCGCCTGGTGGAGGACACCCTGCTGTTCGCCCGCTGCGGCATGATGCAGCGCGAGCCGGTGGACCTGGGCGCCCTGCTGCGCAGCCTGGCCGCGGATGTGGCGGCCGTGTGCGGTGAGGACTACCGCGTGACGGTGCATACGCCGCCGGCTGCCGTGATTGTCAGTGCCAACCCGCACACCCTGCGCAGTGCGCTGCAGAATCTGGTGGACAACGCCATCGACGCCGCGGATGGCGGCGGCTGCATGCGTATCGAAGTACAGCACGGCCCGGACGGGCGAGCGGCGATCAGCTTCACCGACGACGGCCCCGGCATCCCGGCAGCCGAGGCCGCAAGCATCTTCGAGGCGTTCGTGACCCACCGCAGCCACGGCACGGGCCTTGGCCTGGCGGTGGTGCGGGCCGTGGTCCACGCCCACGGCGGCAGCATCGAACTCGATCCCACCTGCAACGCGGGCGCCTGTTTCCGGGTCAGCCTGCCGCTTGCCGCCACCGGCGGCGATGCCAACGGAGTGCCCCTGCAATGACCCATACCGTACTGGTAGTGGAAGATGATCAACCCCTGCGCCAGGCGCTGTGTGACACCCTGCAGCTTGGCGGCTTCGAGACCATCGGTGCCGACAGCGGCGAACAGGCCCTGACCCGCTTCCGTGACAATCGCGTCGGCCTGGTGCTGAGCGATGTGCAGATGGGCGGGATGGACGGGCACCACTTGTTGCGCGAGCTCAAGCGCCAGCGGCCGGAGCTGCCGGTGCTGCTCATGACCGCCTACGCCAACGTCGAGAATGCCGTGCAGGCCATGCGCGAGGGCGCCAGTGACTACCTGGTCAAACCCTTCGAATCGCAGGTGCTGGTGAGCAAGATCCAGTCGCTGATACCGGCCGAAGCCGCCGCCGCCGATATGATTGCCGAGGACCCGGCGACGCTGGAAGTCCTGGAACTGGCGCGGCGCCTGGCACCCAGCGATTCCACCGTGATGATCACCGGCGAGAGCGGTGCGGGCAAGGAGGTACTGTTCCGCTACATCCACATCCATTCGCGCCGGGCCGGCGCGGCGGCGGTGGCTATCAATTGCGCGGCCATCCCCGAGAACATGCTCGAGGCCATCCTGTTCGGTTACGAGAAGGGCGCCTTCACCGGTGCGCTGAAAGCCTGCCCGGGCAAGTTCGAGCAGGCCCAGGGCGGCAGCATCCTGCTGGACGAGATCTCGGAAATGGAACTGGGCCTGCAGGCCAAGCTGCTGCGCGTCCTGCAGGAAAAGCAGGTCGAGCGGCTGGGCGCCAGCGAACTCATCGACCTGGACGTGCGCGTGGTCGCGACCTCCAACCGCGATTTGCGCGAGGAGGTGAACGCCGGCCGCTTCCGCGAGGATCTGTACTACCGCCTCAACGTTTTCCCGCTGCACATGCCGGCCCTGCGTGATCGCCCCCGGGACATCGTGCCGCTGGCCGGGTTCCTGCTGCAGCGGGCCGCCTCCGCCAATGGCATGGTCGTGCCGACCATCAGCGAGCAGGCGCGCGCCCGGCTGCGGGCCGGCGAGTGGCGCGGCAATGTGCGCGAACTGGACAACGTGATGCAGCGTGCACTCATGCTCAGCAACGGCCCGGAGATTGATGTGGATGCGCTGCAGTTCGAGCAGCTGGGAACGTCGTCGTCGGCGGCCGGCACGGCGGCCGCGGCCCAGGGCGATGCCGATGGCCTGTCGCATGATCTGCGCGATCGCGAATTCCGGCTGATTGCCTCGGCGCTGGAGGAGGGGCGGGGCTCACGCAAGTTCGCCGCCGAGAAGCTCGGCCTCAGCCCGCGCACGCTGCGCTACAAGATTGCCCGCCTGCGTGATGCGGGCTACGAGATTCCGGCCCGCTGACAGCGGTTGCCGGTACGCCCAGGACAGGAGACACGCACGATGAACGATATAAACAGCAAAGCCCTTCTGCTGCAGATGCGCGCCATGGCGGCCAGTGCCCAGGGCGCCGAACTGGCGCAACCGGCAGCGCAGACCGAGTCGAACTTCTCGAGCCTGCTGCGCGATGCGGTCAACCGGGTCAATGACATGCAGGCGACCTCCGGTGAGATGAAGAAGGCCTTCGAAGCCGGCGACCCGAACGTGGACATCGCCGAGGTGATGATCGCCTCGCAGAAAGCCGGGCTGGCCTTCCAGACCACCATGCAGGTTCGCAACCGGGTCGTGTCGGCCTACCAGGACATCATGAACATGCCGCTGTAGTTACGGCGCGCGTTGGTTGGCATTTCACCCCAGGGGATAACACAAGCTGATGGCTGAACAGACGATCATGGTGCCCGCCGGCTCGCCCGCAGCAATGCTGCGCCAGGCCGGTATGCTGCTCGGTATTGCCGCGAGCGTGGCACTGGGCGTGTGGGTGGTGCTGTGGTCGCGCACCCCCCCGTACAGCCTGTTGTTCGCGGACATGGCCGATCGTGACCTCAGCGCCGTGGTGGACACGCTGCAGGCGACCGCCATCCCCTACAAGGTGGATCATGCCTCCGGCGCCCTGCTGGTGGCGGCCGACCGCGTCCACGAGGCGCGCATGAAGCTGGCCGCCGCCGGACTGCCGCGCAGCGCCGGGATGGGCTACGAGCTGCTGGAACAGGACCAGGGTTTCGGCACCAGCCAGTTCCTGGAGAATGCCAGGTTCCAGCGGGCCCTGGAGGGAGAGCTGTCGCGCTCCATAAGCCGGCTGCAGAACGTGCGCTCGGCGCGCGTGCACCTGGCGATGCCCAAGGACACCGTGTTCATGCGCGAGCGACCGGAGCCCTCGGCCTCGGTGCTGGTGGACCTTTTCCCCGGGCGCAGCCTCGAGCGCGAGCAGGTGGGGGCGATAACCCACCTGGTGTCAGCCAGCGTGCCGAACCTGCGCCTGGCCAATGTCACCGTGGTGGACCAGCTCGGTCGACTGCTGAACGCCGAGGACGATGATCCTGAGATGGCGGCGAGCACGCGGCGCCTGGACTACACCCGGCGCGTGGAGCATACCTTTGTCTCGCGCATCGAGCAGATCCTCGCGCCCATTGTCGGCCACGACGGGGTCAAGGCGCAGGTTACCGCGGAGCTGGACTTCACCAGCGTCGAGAAAACCAGTGAACGCTTCAACCCCGACCTGCCGTCGGTGCGCAGCGAGCAGACCCTGGAGGAACGGCGCAGCGGCGGTGGACCGGGTGGTATCCCGGGGGCCTTGTCCAACCAGCCGCCGGCGGATGCGGATGTACCGGAAGTCGCCGATGGTGGCGGTGAGGGTGCCGGTGCCTCCACCGACAGCGTCACCGGTGACATGCGTACCCAGAAGACCCGCAACTACGAGCTTGACAAGACCATCAGCCATACCAAGCTGCCCACCGGCTCCATCCGGCGCCTGTCGGTGGCGGTGGTCGTGAACAACAAGTCGGTGGTCGGCGATGACGGCAAGCTGAGCGCCGTGCCGCTGGACGAGGCGGAACTCGAGCGGGTGCGCGGGCTGGTCAAGGATGCCGTGGGTTTCGATGCGGCCCGCGGTGACACCGTGAATGTCATCAACACCGCCTTCAACGTGCCGATACCGGCCGAGCCGCTGCCCGAACCTCCGATCTGGGAGCAGCCATGGGTGTGGAGCGCGGGCAAGCAGGTGGTCGGTGCCCTGTTCGTGCTCATTGCCCTGTTCGGCGTGATTCGCCCGGCCATGCGCAACCTGATGCGCCGTGAAACCGTCAGCGCCGAGGAGCTTGCGCTCGCGACGGCCAATCAGGCGGCGCTGCCCCGGGGCGAGGACGGGGACGATGAGGACAGCGGTGCGCCGCCCAAGCAGCTCAAGGCGCCGGTGAATGCCGAGGTCGAATCGATCAAGAACTATGTAAACCAGGAACCCAAGCTTGCCGCGCAGGTGGTCAAGGGTTGGGTCAACCAGGAGTAGACCGTGGCAACACCGATAAAACTCGATGGCGTGGAAAAGGCTGCAGTGCTGCTGATGAGTCTCGGCGAGGACACCGCCGCACTGGTGCTCAAGCAGCTCGGCCCGAAGGAGGTGCAGAAAATCGGCGCCGCCATGGCGGCCGTACGTAACGTGCCGCGCGATGCCGTGCAGGCAACACTGGATGACTTCATCAACGTGGTGCAGACGCAGACGCACATCGGTGTCGGCTCCGACGAGTACATCCGCAACGTGCTTACCGATGCCCTGGGTGAGGACAAGGCGCGCGGCATGATCGACCGCATCCTCATTGGCGGCAACGCCAAGGGCCTGGAGTCGCTGAAGTGGATGGATGCACGGGCCATCGTCGAGCTCATCCGGCTGGAACACCCGCAGATCATCGCCATCGTGCTGTCCTACCTGGAATCCGACCAGGCCGCCGAAGTGCTGCAGGAATTTCCCGAGAAGGTGCGCAGCGACATTCTCATGCGCATTGCCACGCTGGACGGCGTCCAGCCGGGCGCCATGCGCGAGCTGAACGAGATTCTCGAGGCGCAGCTGCGCGGTGGCGGTAACATGAAGTCCTCCAGCATCGGCGGGGTCAAGGCGGCGGCCAACATCCTCAACTTCGTGGAGGGCAGCATGGAAGCGGGCATCATGGAGCAGATAAAGGAGGTCGACGAAGAGCTGGGCCAGCAGATCCAGGACCTGATGTTCGTGTTCGAGAACCTCATCGAGGTGGACGACCGCGGCATCCAGGTGCTGTTGCGCGAGGTGTCCACGGACTCGCTGGTGCTGGCACTGAAGGGGACCGACGAGGCGATCAAGGAGAAGATCTTCAAGAACATGTCCTCGCGCGCGGCCGAAATGCTGCGTGACGACCTGGAGAACAAGGGCCCGGTCAAGCTCAGCGACGTGGAGGGCGCGCAGAAGGAGATCCTGGCGATTGCGCGCCGGCTGGCCGAAGAGGGTCAGATCATGCTCGGCGGCGGCGGCGGCGAGGAGATGGTCGGATGAGGCCGGCGCGAACGGGCTCGAGCTGCGGAGTGACCCATGGCCGGCACTGAACAACAGGCGGTACTGCGCAGTGTCGATGCCGGCAGCGTCGAGCGCTGGGAGCTGCCGCTGGTCGATGGCACACCGATCCGGGCGGGCGCGGCGCCGCCCACTGCCGAGCGCCTGGAGGGGATCCACCGCCGGGCCTGGGACGAGGGCTTTGCCCAGGGCCAGGAGGAAGGCCGTCGGCGCGGCGAAGCAGAGGCGCAGGCCGCCGGCAGGGCCGCCCTGCAGAAGACCACCGCGACCTTCAACGCCATCATGCAGACCATGGCGAAACCGCTGGAGCAGCTCGACGAGGAGTTCGAGCAGAGTGTGGCGGACCTGGCGGCGCTGATCGCGCGTCATCTGGTGCGCCGTGAGTTGCGCTCCGCGCCCGGGGAGATCGTCGCCGTGGTGCGCGAGGCCATGGCGCAGCTGCCGATCGCCGCACGCCACCCCCGCATCCACATACACCCGGATGACCTGGAGATACTGCGTCGGTCGCTGGCGCTTGGCGACAGCGACAGTGCCTGGAAGCTGGAACCGGATCCCCTCATCAGCCGCGGTGGCTGCCTCGTGGAAACCGAGAGTTCATTCGTCGACGCAACCGTGGAAGCGCGGCTGAACGCCATCATTGCCAAGGCCTTCGGCGGCGAACGGAGCAGTGATCGTGACGCCGAATCCTGATCGCCTGCACCGCTACAAGGCGGGGTTGCACGAATACTTCCGGCGCCTGGAGGAGCCGCCACGGCTGGTGGTGCAGGGCAAGCTCACGCGCATGGTCGGCCTGACGCTGGAGGCGGTGGGCTGCCAGGCGGCCATCGGTGATCGCT
>CAYGQN010000166.1:0-8980 GCA_964351795.1 uncultured Gammaproteobacteria bacterium | reverse complement strand
TGTCGATGCAGCTCGGCATGGCCTTCCAGGTCGGCAAGCTGCCGTTCGCGGTGCTGCTCGACGAGGCCGGCGTCATCCGCGCCAAGGGGCTGACCAACACGCGCGAGCATATCGAAAGCCTGTTCGAGGCCAAGGAGCAGGGCGTCGCATCCATTCAGGAATACATGTCCAAGCAGCAGGGCGCCGCCTGAGGCCGCCCCGACACAGCACTTCGCGGAGAGAACTATGAACTGGTTAGACCGTTACTTCGCCAACACGGCCCGCCACCTGGCCCGCGGCACCTCGCGGCGCGGGGCTTTGTCGAAGCTGGGTACGCTGATGCTCGGCGGCGCGGCCATGCCGCTGCTGCCGGTGGCGCGTGCCGCCGACCACGGCGGGGGTGCCGGGGCGGACGGGGCCCGCGCACCGGCGCCCATGGAGTCGGGCATCGAGGGCGATCCGGGCGATCCGCGCAGCTGCGAATACTGGCGCCATTGCGCCATCGATGGCTTCGCCTGCTCGTGCTGCGGCGGTTCGCAGAACACCTGCCCGCCGGGCACGGAGCTGTCACCGGTGACCTGGATCGGTACCTGCCGCAACCCGGCCGACGGCAAGGACTACGTCATCTCCTACAACGACTGCTGCGGCAAGTCGAGCTGCGGGCGCTGCTTCTGCAATCGCAACGAGGGCGATCGCCCCATGTACCGGCCCTCGGTGTCCAACGATCTGAACTGGTGCCTCGGTACGCAGAGTCAGGCCTACCATTGCTCCACGGCCATCGTCATCGGGGTGGCGACGGAGAAGGCCTGATGCGGCGCCTGGTGCTTGCCGCGGTGTTGCTGGCAGCCGGCCCGGCGCTGGTCAGCGCCGGCGGCAACAGCCCGCGGGTCAACTACATGCTGCATTGCATGGGCTGTCACCTCGATGACGGCCGCGGCCACGAGGGCAACGTGCCCGACATGCGCGCCACGGTGGGCAAATTCCTGCACACGCCCGAGGGTCGCGAGTACGTGATCCGGGTGCCGGGCGTGGCCCAGTCGGCGTTGCCGGACGATGAACTCGCGGCGGTGGTCAACTGGATGCTGAACGCGTTCTCCGCGAGCGAGCTGCCAGCGGATTTCCAACCCTACACGGCCGCGGAAGTGGGGCGCCTGCGGGTGGACAAGCTCACCGAGGTCACGCAGCTTCGCGAAGCCCTGCTGCAGGCCTTCGACGCGCAGGTCGCCACCAGCGCCCGCTGATGACCGGCAGGGCCGGGCAGGCCCAACCCCGTAGACGAGCCTTGACGCCCCGGCAGGTGCCTGCAGGACTCTCCAGCGACACCCCCTGTCCGATACAAAGGCGGCCTTGCTGCCCGGGCAGGCAACCGCGGCCGGCGCCTTGCCGGCCCGGGGTGGCGGTGCTCAATCCATCCACAGGCTCAGGCCCACCGCCAGGCAGTTCGGCCGCGTGAAGCGGTTGGCGTCACCCAGCCGGTCAATCCATTTCGGTACGACGGCGTCGTTGCAGTAGGCCGACATCTGCTCGAAGTACACATCGAAGATGTGCCAGCGGTGCTCCCAGCCGAAGCGCGCGATGAGGGCATCGAGATCCACCTCGGCATAGGCCTGTTCGGCCGCCGCGCGGACATCGCGCAGGTATTCGCGCTGGACTTCCACATCGCGTGGCGTACCGAGGCGGTTGGCGTGCCCGCCCACCAGCGTGTCGAAATCCATGGCCAGCAGGGCATCCATCGCGGTGAAGATGCCCGGAATGTGATCGGCCACGCCAACGGAATGGAAGGGCACCCAGCCCGGCCAGATCACATCGACGATCATCGCCGTGCGTGCATGCGGCACGTGGATGATGATGTTGCCCACGTCGTGGTTGGGCCCGGGATAATGCAGCCGGATCTCGCGCTCGCCGACGCGCAGGCTGTCCCGGTCGTCAAAGCTTGCCGTGGGCAGCGGACGGTTCGGGTCGGCCGCGGCTTCCAGCATGAGCGCCGTGGCCTTGTGCGCGACGATGCTGATGCCGGCCGGCAGGACGTGGGCGGCGCCGATGTGATCCTTGTGGAAATGGCTGTAGACGAGGTGCGTGACGGGCTGGTCGGTGACCGAGGCAATGGCCGCCGGGATCGCGCCGGCCAGCGAGGCGGGGGCGTCCATGACCACCACGCCGGCATCGGTGACCAGGAACATCATCTGGTAGTGGCCGTCGGTCAGCCAGTACAGCCCGCCGCGGATCTCCTCCAGCAGCCAGCGCTGGCCCTCGGGCAGCGCGGGCCCGCGGGCGGCCTCGGGAACCCGCGCCAGCAGTTGCGGTGGCCAGTGCACGGGTTCACCGGCACTGGCGGGCAGGGCGACAATGGCGAACAGCAGGACGATGGTAGTGCGAAGCATCAGGCGAGTCTCCCGTGGATGCGCGTGGCCAGGCGGTGCTGGATGCGCACCGGCGGCAGGATGAGCAGCAGGCACAGCCCGAACAGGGCCATGCCCAGCCAGTTGACCGGTGTATACCAGCCGTCGCGGATGACCGTGGCGGCGATGGCCGGGCCGGTGGCCAGGCCCAGCATCTGCATGGTGGCGGCGTGCACCACCACCCGGCCGCTGCGATCGAAACTGGCCATGGCCGCGAGCAGGAAAGGGTGGGTGATGTTCCAGGCGTAGTTGTAGATGCCAACCGCAACGCCGAACACCAGCGCCGTGAAGCTGCCGAACAGGAACGCCAGGGGCAGCAGCGTGCCAAGGATGGCCAGCGCCAGGGGCCAGGCCCGGCCGAAGCGGGCGCCGAGGCCGACCGCGGTGAGGCCACCGGCAATTCCGGCCAGCTGCGACAGCGTCAGGCCGGTGGTGACTTCGGCCTCGCTGAGGCCGCCGGACAGGCCGATGAGGAACAGGTAGGCCCAGACCACACCCTGCGCCATGAAATAGCTGAGAACGGCTGCCAGGGCGAGCGCCTTGTGCAGGCGCGGGATTTCCACCGCGTCCTGCTCGAGCACCACGTGCTCGGCACCGTTGCGCGGCACAAAGCGCACCAGGGGCAGCGCCAGCGCGGTGAAGGCGGCCAGGAAGG
This sequence comes from uncultured Gammaproteobacteria bacterium, assembly GCA_964351795.1. Taxonomy (GTDB): domain Bacteria; phylum Pseudomonadota; class Gammaproteobacteria; order JADZEE01; family JADZEE01; genus CAYGQN01. The sequence continues at coordinate 5,947 of CAYGQN010000166.1, read as the reverse complement.
CGAACAGGGCCGCCATCCCGCCGAGCGCGAACAGCCAGGGCATGGCGTACAACACGATGGCGCCGTAGGTGAGCACCCAGACGATCAGCCAGCCGAAGTTGCGCTCCGGCCGCGCGGTCAGGCCGACAATGGCGAACCCCAGCGACACCATGAACCCGCAGCCCAGGCCCACCACGAAGCGGATCACCATGAACGGCGCCAGCGAGGTGATGAACATCGAAGCCAGGTTGCCGGCGATGATGATCCCGAGCGCGCCGAGGGTGACGTGACGCCAGTTCACCCGGTGGGAGATGAAGCTCATGGCGATCGTGGTGGCCGCGATGCCGTACATCTCCAGGCTGGCGACGTAGCCGGCCTGGCTGTCGGTGTAGCCCAGCAACTGCACCATGCCCTGCACCACGCCCGGCTGGATGATGAACACCTCCGGGCCGATGACCGCGATGAGCATGGCGGTGGCCAGTGGCCGGAAGGCATTGACGTCGAGCGTGGCACCGGCGGTGCTGGCAGGCTGCATGGCGATCTCCCCCTGGCGGGCGGCCGGGTCGTGAAGCAGGCCGGCGATTATGCCAGCTTCAGGGCGCCCGGCGAGTGCCGTGGCAAGCTGCCGGCAGGGCCGGCGACTTTGTCTGTTGTCCGCGGCGCAGGCAGAATGCAACAGGGTCGGCGCCCGTGTGTGCCACCCGCCCCACATCGCTGCCCGGAGTGCACCGCATGAGTTCCAGCCCAGAACGCAAACCCGTGGCGCCGTACATGGCGGTGGGCCTGAGCACCGTCATCTACGGCATTGCCGAGCGCCGCCACATCCGCCACAACCTGGAAACCATCGAAGAGGCCATCCATGCAGCCATCTCGATGGTGAACATCAACATGCCGGTGAAGATCATCGCGCTGGCCGAGGGCGCGCTGACCGGCTTCACCGACGAGATTTTCGACCTGCCGCACACGCTCGCGGCGCGCGAGTTGTTCATCGACATCCCCGGCGAGGAAACCGGGTGGCTGGGGCGCCTGGCAAAGCTGTACAACACCTACATCATCGGCCAGTGCAAGGCACGCTGGCCGGAGGTGATGGCGGATCGCTTCTTCAACACGCTGTTCGTCATCGCCCCCAGCGGCGAGGTGGTGCACAAGGCACCGAAGAACCACATCTGGTGCCGGGAGCGTTCCTGTACGCCGCATGACGTCTACGATCGCTGGGTATCGCTGTACGGTGACGGCATCGAGGCCTTCTACCCGGTGCTGAAAACCCCGGACATCGGCAACATCGGCACCATCTGCTGTTCCGACGGTGAATACCCCGAGGCCGTGCGCGCACTGGCCTTCAACGGCGCCGAGGTGGTGTACCGGCCCAGCGAGGCCACCCCCATGACCCAGGTCGGCTACCCGGGCGGCGGCACCTGGATGACGCAGAACCGCGGCCACGCCGAGTTCAACTCGGTGTACATGCTGTGCCCGAATGCCGGGCCGGTGTACCTGTCGCCAAGCGCGAAGCACCCCATCGACATCACCGGCGGGCATGCCCACCTGGTGGACTATCGCGGCGAGATCCTGAGCTACTCACCCTCGGGCAACAACACGCTGGTGGCGGCCATCTTCGACATCGAGGCCCTGCGCCAGTACCGCGCCATGAACCTCAACAGCAACTGGCTGAAGGATCTGCGCACGGAGTTGTTCAAGCGCATGTACGAGCAGCCCGTCCACCCGAAGAACCTGTGGATGGCCCAGGACCCGCTGCATCACGAGGCCGTCGATGACATCTACCGGGCCAACATCCAGCGCCTGGTGGAGCGGGGCAGCTGGACGCCACCGGCGGTCCAGCATCCCGGCGCCCGCTACCAGGCCGGCAGCGACAACCCCGAGGACGGCAGCTGGGAGCGGATCCGCGAGCTGTGGGCACCCTGGGCCGAGGACGACTGACACACGGGGCCCCCGGGTGTAGATTTGCTGCTGCGGGCACCAGACCCGCACTGCCCATCCGCCCGCGGACGCCACGGACGGGGGCGGATACAAGGCGCAAAGGGGAGGGGGGACATGAAGGTGCTGGCCTTTCAGCAACTGCCCTACCGGCACCTGCCGGCGGGGTTCGAGAACCACCACGATTCCATCGTCACCACGCCCTACCACGAGCTGGTGGAACCGGCGCAGATGCACGCCGACCACCTGGCGTTTCTCGACGAGCTCATGCACGCAGCGCGGTCGGGTTTCGACGGCGTGGCCCTGACCGAGCACAGCCAGGCGAGCTACGACGTTGTGCCCAACCCGAACCTGCACCTGGCTGCCCTGGCCTATGCCACGGCCCGGGAAGGCCTGCCCACCGCCCTCTGCGGCGTGGGCCGCTCGCTCGGCAAGTCGCGCGAGCCGCTGCGCATTGCCGAGGAATACGCCATGGTCGATCAGCTGAGCGGCGGGCGGGTCATCGCCGGCTTCCCGGTGGCGCTGAGTTACGATGCCAATATCAACGCCGGCATCCCGCCCATCGAGACACGGGCGCGGTTTGCAGAGAACCGCGAGCTCATCGAACGTGCCTGGACCTCGCGCGAGGTGTTTGCCTTCAACGGGCGCTTCAATCGCCACCCCAAGGTCAATCTCTGGCCGCGCCCCTACCAGTCACCGCGTCCGCCCATCTGGTCCCCGGCCGTGGGCAACCCCAACACCCTGGCCGGCATCCTCGATAACGATGACGTTTTCCTGTACTTCAGCTGGTTCGGGCCCAAGCGCACCGGGGCGCGGATCTTCGATCGCTACTGGGACATGGCGGTGGAAAAGGGCCGCGACCCGAATCCCTACCGCATGGCCTTCATGCAATGCGTCGCCGTGGCCGAAACCGACGCCATCGCCCACCGGGAGATGGAGCAGCACATCGTCAACGGTTTCCGCACCGCCAATGGCAGTATCCCGCCGCAGTGCCTGGGCTTGCCCGGCTACATCGATATCCGTGGTGTGGAATTCCTTGCCAAAGATCCGGGCGACCTCGGAATCGCTGCCCAGATGCGCCACATCAGCTACCGCGAGCTGGTGGAATCCGGCGCGATCATCGTCGGCAGTCCGGCCACGGTCCGGGAGAAGTTGCTGGAACTGGTGAAAACTTTCCGAATCGGCAACCTGCTGCTGATGGGTCAGCACGGCTCGATGCCCTCGGCAATGGCGCAGCGCACGACGACGCTGCTGGCCAGTGAAGTGCTGCCAGCGCTCAAACAGGTCTGGGCCGGGCAGGACTGGGAGCACCGCTGGTGGCCCAAGACCGCCGTCGGCCACCCGGGCGTGCCCGCATGAGTGCCGCCGTGGCCAGCCGCGGGCCAGAGCGCGAGGAAAACCTCAGCGTCTGGGGCGCCAGCCTCGAACTGCGTGTGAAGGTGGCAGGCAACGGCCCGCCACTGGTGTACTTCCACGGCGCCGGCGGCTGCTACTGGGACCGCTACCTGGATGCACTCGCACAGCATTGGACCGTGTACGCGCCGGTGATGCCAGGCATGTCGGAGGGGGATCCCTGGGCCATCCACAAGGTCGACACGTGGTCGGACCTGCTGCTCATCTACGAAGAGGCGCTGCGGGCACTGGATGTCACCGGCGCCGCGGTGGTGGGCCAGTCACTGGGCGGCATGGTCGCCCTCGACCTTGCGGCGCACTTCCCGGGGCTGTTCGCTCGCATTATCGCGCTGGCGCCGGCCGGATTGTGGCGGGAATCGCTGGGCGGGGGCATCGTGGACCTGTGCCGCGACGCGCCGGGGTCGCTCGGGCAGTGGCTGTTTGCCGACCCGCAGTGCCCGGACGCGCAAGCGGTGCTGGGCCTGCCTGCCGACCCCGATGCGATGGCCAGGCAGGTCGCCGCCAACACCTGGGCCCTGGGGGTGGCCGGCAAGTTCCTGTGGCCATTCGCCGAGCAGGGCCTGGAGCGGCGCGCGCACCGTATCGGTGTGCCCGTGCAGCTCATCTGGGGCCGCGAGGATCGCCTGATGCCCGCCGGCTACGCGGCCGAGTTCGAACGCCTGCTGGCCGACTGCCGGATCCTGATGCTGCCAGGTTGCGGACACCTCCCGCAGCTTGAAAGGCTGTCGGAAAGCCTTGCCTGCAGCCGGGCCTTCCTGGCCGGGCAGGACGCCTGAGCAAAGCTCACAGGCGGCCGGGCTCAGGGCGCGCCGGTGAAATGCTTGCCGATGCCGGCCCAGCAGGCCGTGTAATCGTGCTGGCGCTGCGGTGACTCCAGCGCGTGGCGGCTGGGCGCGAACGCGTAGCGGGACTCGAACATGAAGGCCATGGTGGCATCGTAGCGGGTCGGCGCCAGTTCGGCCCGGCTGGCCTTGTCAAAGGCCTCGGCGTCGGGGCCATGAGCGGACATGCAGTTGTGCAGGCTGGCACCGCCGGGCACGAAGCCGGTCTCCTTGGCATCGTAGGTGCCGTAGATGAGCCCCATGAACTCACTCATGATGTTGCGGTGATACCAGGGCGGACGGAAGGTGTCCTCGGCCACCATCCAGCGCCCCGGGAAGATGACGAAGTCGAGGTTGGCGACGCCGGCGGTGTCTGACTGGGAAGTCAGCACGGTGAAGATCGACGGGTCCGGGTGATCGTAGCTCACCGTGTTCATGGTGTTGAAGCGGTGCAGGTCATACTTGTAGGGCACGTGCCGGCCCACCCAGGCGACAACATCCAGTGGGGAGTGGTCGATATCCGCCGACCACAGGCGGCCGCCGAACTTGCAAACCAGCTCAAAATCGCCCTCACGGTCCTCGTAGGCGGCCACCGGCGCCATGAAGTCCCGGTCGTTGGCATAGCCATCGGAACCCACGGGCCCGCGCTCGGGCAGCACCATCGGCGCGCCGTAGTTCTCGGCGATGTAACCGCGTGACGGCCCGTCAGGCAGCACCACCCGGCACTTCATCCCGCGCGGCAGCAGCAGGATCTCCCCGGGCGCGGCTTCGAGCACGCCACACTCCGTGTGCAGCACGATGCGGCCCTGTTGCGGGACCAGCAGCAATTCCCCGTCGGCGTTGTAGAAAAAACGGTCGGTCATCGATGTGTTGGCACACCACAGGTGGATGCCGACACCGGTCTGGGCTGCGACGTCACCATTGGCCGCCATCGTGACCAGGCCGTCGATGAAATCCGCGGGCGCATCCGGAATGGGCAGGGGATCCCAGCGCAACTGGTCGGGCGGGATGATGGCCTCGGTGATCGGGGCCGCCCGCAGCAGGCCCTGCGCCAGCGGACGGAAACTGCCATGGCCGACCGAGGGGCGGATACGGTACAGCCAGGTGCGCCGGTTACCGGCCCGGGCGACGGTGAAGGCGGTACCGGAGAGCTTTTCGGCATACAGGCCATAGGGCACCCGCTGCGGGGAGAATCGCCCCCGCGGCAGCGCCCCCGGCAGGGCCTCGCTTTCGTGCTCGTTGCCGAATCCGGGGCTGTAGCTCAGCGGGCGCGCCGGCTCGCCGGCGGGGTTCTGGGAAGGCATTGCCGTCGCCATGGGGGCATCTCCTGTGCGCTGGGTGGATTGGGTTCAGGCCTCGTTGGCGACCGCCGACGGTGTCGGGACGGGCGCCTCGGCCAGGGCCTCGGCGCGCTCGCGCAGCGCTCCGAGAAGCCCATCGAGTACCTGGCACTGGGCCGGCTCCAGGCCCGCCAGCAGCTGCTGTTCATAGGCCACTGCCATCGGCACGATTTCCTCGTACACGCGCCGGCCCGCCGGGGTCAGCGACAGCGCGTGACGGCGCCGGTCGTCCCGGGCCACCTCGCGGCGCAACCGTCCGGACCGGCGCAACCGCGCGACCGCCCGCGAGACCGTGACCTTGTCCATCGCCGTGCAGCGGCACACGGCCTCGGCCGACAGGCCGTCGCGACCGCCCAGCGTGGCCATGACGCGCCATTCGCTGATGCTGAGATCGAACCGCTCGGCGTAGGCACGGGCAAGATTGCTGCTCACCTGGTTGGCCAGCACCGAGAGCTGGTAGGG
>CAYGQN010000165.1:0-9011 GCA_964351795.1 uncultured Gammaproteobacteria bacterium | reverse complement strand
AACCCAGCCCGAGCGATGGCGAGCTTGACGACGCCCGCACCGAGGCCGCCCGGCCAACGCCGTCGGCTTCGCAGCTGATTGCCTCCAGTTTCGCCATCGCCAGCCTCAATGCCGAGATCCAGCAGCGCCTGGACGCCCGCTCGCAGCGCCCCCGGCGCAAGTTCATCTCGGCCAATACCCGCGAGTACAAGTACGCCGCCTACATGGAAGCCTGGCGCGCCAAGGTCGAACGGGTCGGCAACATCAACTATCCGGACGAGGCCCGCCGCCGCAACCTGTCCGGCAGCCTTATCCTGGAAGTCATCATCCAGCCCGACGGCAAGGTCAGGGAAACCATCGTGCGCCGCTCCTCCGGGCACAAGGTGCTGGACGATGCCGCCATCCGCATCGTCGAGATGGCCGCCCCCTTCGCGCCCTTTCCCGATCACATCGCCGCCGACGCCGACCTCCTGCCCGTCACCCGCACCTGGCAGTTCCTGGACCGGGCCGGCTTCCGCTGAGCCCGCGCGCGGCCGGGCGGAGCCCTCAAGCCGGGCGGGCCTTGCGCCGATAGTTTCCGGAAGAGGCGGGCGGCGCAGGGGCGCGCTGCCAACGCGTTTGCACCCGACTCATCAGACCCACGCGACCGATGCTCAAGAAGATTCCCGTTTCCGCGTTGCGACAGGACATGTTCGTGCACGAGCTGTGCGGCTCGTGGATGGACCACCCGTTCTGGCGCAATGCCTTCCTGCTCAAGGACCGCAAGGACATCGCACGCCTGCGCGAATCGGCCGTGCAGGAAGTGTGGATCGACACCAGCCGGGGCCTCGACGTGGAGGAGCAGGCCAACGTCATCGCCGATCGCGAGACGACCGAGGCCGACCACCAGGCCTTCGTGGAGGCTGCGATGACCGAAACCGTCGAGCCCGGCGAGGTCTCCATGGAGGTCGAAGTCCGGCGGGCGGCGAAGGTCTGCGCCAAGGCGCGCGAGGCGGTGGTATCGATGTTCGGCGAGGCCCGGATGGGCGGTGTCGTCGACGTGGGCAGCGCCGAACCGCTGGTGGAGGAAATCTCCAACTCCGTACTGCGCAACCCGCATGCCCTGGTGAACCTGGCCCGCCTGCGCTCAGCCGATGATTACACCTACATGCACTCGGTGGCCGTGTGCGCCATGATGGTCAGCCTGGGCCAGCGCCTGGGCCTGTCCGGCGATGCCCTGCACAGCGCCGGCATGGCCGGCCTGCTGCACGACCTCGGCAAGGCGGCGATTCCCCTGGAAGTGCTGAACAAGCCCGGGCCGCTGACCGACGCGGAGTTCGACCTGATGAAATCCCACCCCGCGGCGGGCCACGCCATGCTCGAGGAGGCCGGCGGCGCCGACGCCGTGGCGCTGGACGTGTGCCTGCACCACCACGAGAAGATGAGCGGGCGCGGCTACCCCGAGGGCCTGGCCGGCGAGGCCATCAGCCTGCTGGCACGCATGGGCGCCGTGTGCGACGTGTACGACGCGATCACCTCCGACCGGCCCTACAAGGCCGGCTGGGAACCCTCCAACGCGTTGATGAAGATGCACGAGTGGAGCGGCGACCACTTCGACAAGCGCGTGTACCAGAACTTCGTCAAGTGCGTGGGCATCTACCCGGTGGGCTCGCTGGTCAGGCTGGACTCGGGCCGGCTCGGCGTGGTCACCGAACAGCGCACCGAGGCCCTGCTCAAGCCGGTCCTGAAGCTGGTGTACTGCACGAAGCAGAAAGCCCGGCTGATGCCGAAGACGCTGGATCTCGCCGGCGCCGGCTGCCAGGACCGCATCGTCGACTGGGAAGACCCTGCGACCTGGGGCCTGAAGCACCTCGAGGAACTGTGGGCCACGCCCTGACGGGGCCGGCCCGACCACCGCGCACGGGCACGGCGGCCGGGCCGCGGGCGGCTCAGCCGTCGAAATCGTAACGCACGCTCAGACCACCGTAGACGTTGCGGTCCGGCGCCGGTTCGAAGAAGCGCGAATTGAACTCGTTCAGCCGGATTGACTGGTTGTACTCTTCGTCGAACAGGTTGTTGATGCCGAAATACGGCGACACCCGCACGGCACCGAAGCGGAAATCCCGGCCGAAGCGCACGCTGGAGACCTTGTAGGCATTCTGGCTGGCCGTGTTGAGGTTGTCGGCGAACAGCTTGTCGACGAACAGCATGTCCCATTTGACGTACAGGCCGGATTCGTGGCTCCAGGTGAGGGCGACGAAGAACTGGTGCTCGGGAATACCCGGCAACGCCCGACCCTCGGCGGCCGGTAGCGAGGGAAAGTCCTCGAAGGTGAAATCCGAGTAGGTGTAGGACAGGTCCAGATCCAGGCCCTCGAACACCTTCACCCCCAGGCCTGCCTCCACGCCCATGCGTTCGGTATCGGCGTTGTCGAAAAAGCAGCGATTGTTGTCGCAGGTGGTGCCGATGATCTCGTCTTCGACGTCGATCTGGAACAGCGCCAGCTCGTAGCGCAGGCGGCTGCCAACGATACCCTTGGCGCCGATCTCGAAGTTGTCGGCCGTCTGCGCGCCCACCGAGGCGAAGCCACCGGCGGTACCATTGAGCGCCGGGTTGGCCAGCTCGCCGAAAGTGGGCGTCTCGAAAGACGTGGAATAGTTGGCATACAGGTTCAGGGCCCGCATCGGGCTCCACACCAGGCCGACCATCGGGTTGAACTCGTTGAAGTCCAGTTTGTCGCTCTGGTCGCCGTTGGCGAGAAAGCGGTCCTCGACCTCGAAGTTCACCATGTCGTAGCGGCCGCCGAGGATGAAATCCACGGTCTCGGTCACGGTCAGCTCGTTCTGGAAGAACAGGCCCACCGAGTCGGCCTTTTCCATCTGGTCGAAGGTGAGCGCACCGGGGATGCCGCCGTCGGTGTTGACCAGGCGCTGGCGATCGTCCTGCTGCGCATCGGCATCCACACCGATGGTGAGCCGGTTGGGCCGGCCGAACAGGTCGCCGGTGTAGCTGTACTGGATACCGCCACCGACGAAGAAGCGGTCGAACTGCACCACGCCGTCCTGGCGGCCGAACGGAAAGCCGAACGGCAGGCGCGAGTCGAAGCCGCGCCAGGTGTAGTAGTTGCGCAGCACGATGGAATGGTGCTCGCCGAAGTCCTTCTCGTAGATGAAGCCGAGGCGCTGCTGGTCGACGTCCTCCCCGGCGTTGAACCGCAGGTTGTTGAACTGGTTGGCGGTGCGATCGGCGGCGACCTGGGCGGCGGTGAGGCCACCCGGGTCCTCGGCGGTGGGCAGGTTCATGACCTTGCCGATGATCTTCAGCGTGGAGCCGTCGTCGAAGGTGTAGCCGAGCTTGGCGTTGACGGTCTGGAACTCGGTGTCGGCATGGCGGCGGAAACTGTCGGTTTCCGTGTGCGAGACGCTGAGCAGGTAGTTCAGCTGGCCGGCCTGGCCACCGGCCTTGAGCCGGTACTGGTTGAACTCGAACTCGCCGAAGGAGGCTCCGACCTCCACGAAGGGCGTTTCCGGGCCATCCTCCGTGGTCACGCTGATGACACCGCCGGAGGCCGAGCCGTACAGGGCCGAGGCCGGGCCGCGGATGACCTCGATCCGCTCCACCGAGCCGAAGTCGAAACGCGCATCGGCGGTCTGGCCATCGGTGACCGTTGCCGGGATGCCGTCGATGAAGATCTTCACGCCACGGATGCCGAAGGCGGCGCGGCCGCCGAAGCCGCGGATGGACACGCGGGTGTCCTGGGCCTGGTTGTAGCGGTTCTGGAAGAACACGCCCGGGATCTTGTTCATGGACTCGTCCAGGGCGATCTGCTGGGTGCGCTGGATGTCATCGGCGCCCACGGCGCCCACGGCCAACGGGGTTCGCAGCGTATCGCGCTCCACGCGTGTCGCGGTGACGATGATTTCCTCGAAGCCGGCGGCCGCGCCGGGGCCGGCGAACATCAGGAGGCTGGCGGCGGCAAGCAGGCCGGCGCGATGGGGGATGACGGTCATGACACTGAACCCTTTCCGTTTGTTGTTCATGTTGTGGTGCCGGGACGGCGCGCGCTGTTGTTTCGCACCAGGCAGGGGACAGCATGTTGCAACTTTCGCGCCACACGGGCGGGCGGCGGGAATCCCCGCGATGACGCCACCAGCGCGGCCTGCAAGCGGCCATGACGCGTCCCGGCTGGCTGCCAGCATCCGCTCGAGCCAACGCAATGGTTGCAGGCAACCAGCCGGGGCGCTTGCCGCCCCACGGCGCCTGGCTGGATACTATTGCCATGCGTGCATTCGACCTCACCAACCAGTTCCTGATCGCCATGCCCGCTCTCGGCGATCCGAACTTCCACCACACGGTGACCTACATCTGTGCCCACAACGAGGAGGGCGCGATGGGGATCGTCATCAACCGGCCCGCCACCATGCCGCTGGCGGAGGTCCTCAGCCAGATGGACATCAGCACCGAGTTGCCCGGCGTGGGTGAACAGCCGGTGTTCGAGGGCGGGCCCGTGCAGCCGGACCGCGGCTTCATCATCCATCGCCGCGACCGCGACTTCTCCTCCACCATAGCGGTCAGCGACGATATGGCCGTATCCACCTCGCGCGACATCCTGGAGGCCATCGCCAGCGGCGAGGGTCCCTCGGACATCCTGGTGGCACTGGGCTACGCCGGCTGGGGCGCGGGGCAGCTCGAGCGCGAGATCCAGGACAACGCCTGGCTCAGCGGTCCGGTGGACGCCGACATCGTCTTCAATACGCCGGTGGAGGCCCGCTGGCGCTCGGCGGCGGCGCTGATTGGCGTGGATGTTGCCAACATTTCCAGTGACGTCGGCCATGCATGAACGCCGCCTGCACCGTGCTGGGCCTGGATTTCGGCACCCGGCGCATCGGGGTCGCGGTCGGTAACACCGCCACCGGGACCGCGACCGCCCTTGACGTGATTGCCTGCCGGCGCGGCAAACCGGACTGGCTGCGACTGGAGGCGCTGGTGCGTGAATGGCAGCCGGCACGCCTGGTGCTGGGCCTGCCGGGCACCGATGACGGTGCGCCGCACGTGCTGGCGGCAGCAGTGACACGCTTTGCCCGCACGCTGGAACTGCGCTTCCGGCTGCCGGTGGAAACCATCGACGAGCGGCTGAGTTCCTGGGAAGCGGACAGGCGCAGCCCGGGCGGGCAGGGCACCGATGCCGTGGCCGCGCAAATCATTCTTGAAACCTGGCTCAACCAGCAGGGAGCGACATGACCGACAAGCGCCGTACCGGCAGCGATACCATCAACGAGTGGCTGGATGACATGGCCACGAAGATCCGCGAGTACTACGACGGCCGCGGCATCAGCGACTTCGCCATGATCGGCATCCATACCGGCGGGGTCTGGGTCGGCCGCGCCCTGGCCGAACGGTTGCAGCCGGCCGAGCCGCTGGGGGAGCTGAACATCGCCTTCTACCGCGACGATTTCTCGCAGATTGGCATGCAACCGGTGGTCGAGCCCTCGCGCCTGCCCTTCGACGTGGACAACCGCCACGTGCTGCTGGTCGATGACATTCTCTACACCGGCCGCACCGTCCGCGCGGCCATGAACGAGATTTTCGACTGGGGCCGGCCGGCCAGCATCACCCTGACCGTGCTGGTGGATCGTGGCGGCCGCCAACTGCCCGTGGACGCGGCCGTGACGGGCCATCGCCTGCCACTTGCCGAGGATGAGCATGTTAAACTGACCGGGCCTTCGCCCCTGGAGTTGTCCGTCCTCAAACGTGGCTAGAACCGGCGTTTCCGCAGCCCGCCCCGCCCGGCACCAGCCGGCAGCAGCCACCGGCATTGCCGCCGCAATCCCTGCACCGACGCAGTGCCCGCGGGGCCGGCAACAGTGAGCCGCCACGCCAGCCAGGTGGACGAACACGGCCGGCTGCGCCATTTCCTGGACATCGAGGGCCTGGACCGCGCCCTGCTGCTGCGACTCCTGGACACCGCCGAGCAGTTCGCCGGCGTCGGCGAGCGGGTCGTGAAGAAGGTCCCGCTGCTGCGTGGCACCACCGTGGTCAACCTGTTCTTCGAGCCGAGCACGCGCACGCGAACCACCTTCGAGCTGGCCGCCAAGCGCCTGTCGGCCGACGTCCTGAACATGAACATCGAGGCCTCGGCCACCAGGAAGGGCGAGTCCCTGCTCGACACCCTGCGCACGCTGGAGGCCATGCACTGCGACATGTTCGTGGTCCGCCACCAGGACAGCGGGGCGGCCAGTTTCATCGCCGCCAACGTGGCGCCGCACATCCGGGTCGTCAACGCCGGCGATGGCCGGCATGCGCACCCCACCCAGGCCATGCTGGACATGTTCACCATCCGCCGGCACAAGGCGAAGTTCGCCGGGCTGTCGGTTGCCATCGTCGGGGACATCCTGCACTCGCGGGTCGCGCGCTCGGAAATCCACGCCCTGCGCATACTCGGCACCCGCGATATCCGCGTGGTTGGCCCCAAGACGCTGATCCCGACAGGTATCGAGCGCCTCGGCGTCAGCGTGCATCAGGACATGGACAGCGGTCTGGCCGATGCCGACGTGGTCATGATGCTGCGCTTGCAGCAGGAACGCATGGCCAGCGCGCTGCTGCCTGGTGCGGCCGAGTACTTCCAGCGCTACGGCCTGACCACGGCACGCCTGCGCCAGGCGCGCCGCGATGTCATCGTGATGCACCCCGGGCCCATCAACCGCGGCGTGGAAATTGCCTCCGACGTCGCCGACGGCGGGCACTCGGTCATCCTGCAGCAGGTCAGCCATGGCATCGCCGTGCGCATGGCGGTGATGGCCACCTGCATGGGCAGCATTGCCGACGCCGAGGAACGCCGGTGAGACTGCACATCAAGGGCGGTCGCGTCCTGGACCCGGCCAATGGCGTGGATGCGCGCCGCGACCTGTTCATCGTCGATGATCGCATTGCCGCCGTGGGCCGGGCGCCGCGGGATTTCGGCCCCGACCGCGTCATCGATGCGCGCGGGCTCATCGTCTGCCCGGGACTGGTGGACCTCGCCGTGCGCCTGCGCGAACCGGGCTTCGAGTACAAGGCCACGGTGGCCAGCGAATCGCGCGCGGCGGCGGCCGGCGGCATCACCAGCCTGTGCTGCCCGCCCGATACCGACCCCGTCATCGACAATGCCTCGGTAGTCGAGGCGGTGGTACGCCGCGCGATCAATGTACGCCGGGCGCGGGTGTACTGCATCGGCGCGATGACCCGCGGCCTGGCCGGGGAGGTCCTGGCCGACATGGCCTCGCTGGCCGGGGTCGGCTGCGTCGGCGTGGGCAATACCCTGGCCCCCGTGAATGACACCGGCGTGTTGCGCCGGGCCCTGGAGTACGCGGCCAGCTTCGGCATCACCGTGTTCCTCAGCCCCGAGGATCACTGGCTCGCCCGCGGCGGCCACATGCACGAAGGCGCCGTGAGCACGCGCCTGGGCCTGTCGGGGATCCCGGCCAGCGCCGAGACCGTGGCCCTGGCCCGGGACCTGCAACTGGTCGCCGCCAGCGGCGTGCGCGCCCACGTCGGCCGCCTGTCCAGCGCCGGTGCCGTCAGGCTGGTGGCGGATGCCCAGCGCCGGCGGCTGCCGGTGACCGCCGATACCGGCATCGCCTACCTGCACCTGACCGACACCGATGTCGGCGACTACGACGCCAGTTGCCACGTGCGTCCGCCGCTGCGCGCCAGCGAGGACCGCCGGGCCCTGCGCCGTGCCCTGGCCGCCGGCACCCTCACGGCCATCTGCTCGGACCACCAGCCACACGATGCCGATGCGAAGATCGCCCCGTTCAGCGTGACCGAGCCGGGTATGTCGATGGTGGAGTTGCTGCTGCCGCTGACGCTGGCGCTGGTGGAGGAGGGTGTTTGCGACCTGAACACCGCCATCGCCGCCCTGACCTGCGGTCCGGCCGCCGTGGCCGGCCTGCCTGCCGGCCGGATTGGCGTGGGCGACATCGCCGACCTGTGCATCCTCGATCCGGCCGCGCAATGGGACTGCATCCCCGCCAACCTGGTCAGCGCCGGGCACAACACGCCCTGGCTCGGCGCGACCCTCACCGGCCGCGCCCGCTGGACGCTGCGCGACGGGCGCATCATCCACGAAGCCTGAACCCCGCTGCCCGCGGTGGCGGGCATTGTGTTCCGGCCCGGGTTAGAATCCGCCACCTCGCCGTTGCAACGCACAAACACCATCCATGGATCACCGCGGCACCATATTCGTCGAAGACGCCGAAGTACTCGCCAACGAGGCCTTCGAGGGCGAGCAGTTCATCATGCGCCTGCACGCGCCGCGCACGGCCGCCCGCGCCCGCGCGGGCAGCTTCGTGCACTTGCGCTGTGACGACATGCTGGCCATGCGCCGGCCCATGTCGATCATGCGCGCCAGCCCCGAAGCCGGCTGGATCGATATCCTGTTCAAGGCCCACGGCTTCGGCACCGAACTGCTCGGCCGGCGCCGCCCCGGCGAGGTGCTCAGCCTCATGGGCCCCATCGGCGTGCCGTTCCGCCAGGATGCCTACCGCCCGCGGCCGCTGCTCATCGGCGGCGGCGTGGGCATACCGCCCATGGTCTACCTGGCCGAGCACATGCGCAGCCTCGGCCCGGCGGCCGGGCTGGCACCGCTGGTGCTCATGGGTTCGGAGGTCCCGTTCCCGTTCTGCGCCCGCCCGTCGGCCATCATGGTCGATGGCATGCCCGCGGACTGCCTGGCGGCCATGCCGCTGCTGGAGGACTGGGGGATCCCCTCCCGCCTGGCGACCACGCGGGGCTATGCCGGCTGTTTTGATGGCTTCGTCACCGACCTGGCCCGCGCCTGGCTGGATGGCATCGGCCGGCAGGCGCAGGCATCGGTGGAAATCTTCGCCTGCGGGCCCACGCCGATGCTGCGCGCGGTGCAGACACTCGCTGCCGACTACGACCTGCCGGCGCAGATCTCGCTGGAGGAGTACATGGCCTGCGCGGTGGGCGGCTGCGCCGGCTGCCCCGTGCGGGTGGAGACCGAGGCCGGCCCGGCCATGAAGCGCGTGTGCGTGGACGGGCCGGTATTCGAG
>CAYGQN010000164.1:8181-9013 GCA_964351795.1 uncultured Gammaproteobacteria bacterium | reverse complement strand
ATTGATGCCGACCTTGTCGGCGCCGGCGATGAGCATGCGGCGCACGTCCTCGACGCTGCGGATGCCGCCGCCGACGGGCGTGGTGAGGAAGACCACTGCGGCGACCTCCTCGACCACGTGGACAATGGTGTCGCGCTCGTCGCTGCTCGCGGTGATGTCAAGGAAGGTGATTTCGTCGGCGCCCTGGGCGTCGTAGCGGCGGGCGATTTCAACCGGGTCGCCGGCATCGCGGATGTCCACGAAGCGTACGCCCTTGACCACGCGACCGGCGTCGACATCCAGGCACGGAATGATCCGCTTGGCGAGACCCACGGCGTGCTCCGGGGGCGGGCTCAGCCCGCGGCGTGGTCGTCCGCCAGGCGCTGGGCCTCGGCGAAATCCAGGCTGCCCTCGTAGATGGCTCGGCCGGTGATGACCCCGGCGATGCCCTCGGCCGAGACCTCGCACAGGGCCCGGATGTCATCGATGGTGTTGACGCCGCCGGAGGCGATGACCGGGATGGTCAGCTCACGGGCGAGGGCCACCGTGGACTCGATATTGGTGCCCGTCTGCATGCCGTCGCGGCTGATATCGGTGTAGATGATGGCTTCCGCGCCTTCCTGCTCGAACTGCTGGGCCAGCTCCACGGCGTTGTGACGCGAGAGTTTCGACCAGCCCTCGATGGCCACGCGGCCATCGCGCACGTCCAGGCCGACGATGATGTGGCCGGGGTATTCCATGCAGATGTCCTGGACGAAATGCGGCGCGGTGACCGCCTTGGTGCCCACGATGACGTAGCGCACGCCGGCGACGACGTATTCCTGGATGGTCTCCACGTCGCGGATGCCCCCGC
>CAYGQN010000164.1:0-8171 GCA_964351795.1 uncultured Gammaproteobacteria bacterium | reverse complement strand
TCACCGGCGCACCGTCGGTGGCGCCGTTGAGGTCGACGATGTGCAGGCGACGCGCACCGGCTTCCACCCAGCGCCGGGCAACGGCGACGGGATCATCGGAGTAGACGGTGTCGTCATCCATCCTGCCCTGGCGCAGGCGGACGCACTTGCCGTCCTTGAGATCGATTGCGGGGATGACCAACATCGTCGGGCGACCGGGGTCGTGCGAATCAGGTTGTCTGCAGGTAGGGTTGGCAGTCGGGCACATACCCGAACATGCATGGGATGCCCTGGATAGTAGCACAGGAATCGGGGCCGTGCAGGCGGGCTTTCAATGCGCCTCCTCCCAGTTGCTGCCGCGGCCCACGTCCACCACCAGGGGCACCCGCAGGCTGGCCGCCGCCTCCATGATGCTGCGCAGGCGCTCGGCCACCACGTCCGCGTCCGCGGCAGGCACCTCCAGCACCAGCTCGTCGTGCACCTGCATGATGAGACGCGCGCCGTTGCCGGCTTCGGCAAGCCAGCGGTCGACGTTGATCATGGCGCGCTTGATGATGTCCGCCGCCGTGCCCTGCATGGGCGCATTGATGGCGGTGCGCTCGGCGTACTGGCGCCGGGCGGCGTTGCGGGCCTTGATCTCGGGCAGGTACAGGCGGCGCTGGAACACCGTTTCCACGTAGCCGCGCGCCCGGGCCTGCTCGCGGGTGTTGTCCATGAAGGCCTTCACGCCCGGGTAGCGGGCGAAGTAGCGATCCACGTACTCCTGCGCCTCGCCGCGCTCGATACCCAGCTGCCGCCCCAGGCCGAAGGCAGACATGCCGTAGATGATGCCGAAATTGATGGCCTTGGCGGCGCGGCGCTGCTCCACGGAAACCTCCTTCAGCGCGGTGCCGAATACCTCTGCGGCAGTGGCGCGGTGGATGTCCTCGCCGGCGGCGAAGGCAGCCAGCAGGCCCTCGTCGCCGGACAGGTGCGCCATGATGCGCAACTCGATCTGGGAGTAGTCCGCCGCCAGCAGGATGTTGCCCGGCTCGGCGACGAAGGCCTTCCGGATCCGCCGTCCCTCCTCGGTGCGCACGGGGATGTTCTGCAGGTTCGGGTCGGAGGACGACAGCCGCCCGGTGGCGGCCACCGCCTGGTGATAGCTGGTGTGCAGGCGGCCATCGCGCTCGCTGATCATCTGCGGCAGCTTGTCGATGTAGGTGGACTTCAGCTTGGACAGGCCGCGGTGCTCGAGGATGAGCCGCGGCAGGGGGTAGTCGTGCGCCAGTTCGGCCAGCACGGATTCGGCCGTGGAGGGCTGGCCCTTCGGCGTTTTCTCCACCACCGGCAGGCCGAGATCCTCGTACAGGATTTTCTGGATCTGCTTCGGCGAGGCGAGGTTGAACGGCTCGCCGGCCTCCTTGTGGGCCTCGGCCTGCACCTGCTCGATGCGCTTGGCCAGCTCCGCCCCCTGGGCGGCCAGCATGTCGCGATCGATGCGCACGCCGTTGCGCTCCATGCGCGAGAGGACCTCCACCAGCGGCAGCTCGATCTCGCGCAGCAGGGCCTGCAGCCCGGGCTCGGCCTCCAGGCGCGGCCACAGCAGCGCATGCAGGCGCAGCACCACGTCGGCGTCCTCGGCGGCATAGGGCGCGGCTTCCTCCAGCGCCACCTGGTTGAAGGTGATCTGTTTCGCGCCCTTGCCGGCGACGTCCTCGAAGTGGATGGTGCGATGGCCGAGGTATTTCAGCGCCAGGGAATCCAGGTCGTGGCGGCTGGCGGTGCTGTCGAGCACGTAGGACTCCAGCATGGTGTCGTAGCGGATCCCGCGCAGGGCGATGCCGTGGTTGACCAGCACATTGGCGTCGTACTTGAGGTTGTGGCCGAGCTTGCCGATGCGCGCGTCCTCCAGCAGCGGCTGCAGACGCCCCAGCACCGTTTCGCGGGAGAGTTGCTGCGGCGCACCGACGTAATCGTGGCCGAAGGGCACATAGGCCGCGTGGCCGGCCTCCACCGCGAAGGACACGCCCACCACCTCGGCGGCCATGTAGTCCAGGCTGGTGGTTTCGGTGTCGAAGGCAAACTCGCCGGCGGCCTCCAGGCGCTCCACCCAGGCCTGGAAGACGGCCTCGTCGAGCACCAGATCATGGTCCAGGGCCGGGGCCTCGGCGGCGGGTTCGCCGGTGGCCACGCCGGTGTCGGCCTCCTCGTCGAGCAGCTCGTTCAGCCAGGAGCGGAACTCCAGCTCGCTGTAGATACTGCGCAGCTGTTCGCGCACCGGGTCGGTGGGGGCGAGGCTGTCCGGCGCCGGCACCTCGGGCACGTCCAGCTTGATCTGCAGCAGCGCCCGCGTGGTGTCGAACTGGTCGAGGCAGCCGCGCAGGTTCTCGCCGACCTTGCCGGGAATGTCATCGGCGGCGGCGATGATGTCGTCAAGGCTGCCGTATTGCTGGAGCCACTTCACCGCGGTCTTGGGGCCGACCTTGGAGACGCCGGGGATGTTGTCCACGGTGTCGCCGATGAGCGCGAGGTAATCGATGATGCGCTCGGGCGGGATGCCGAACTTCGCCTCCACGCCGGCCGGGTCGAGCACGCGCTCGTCCATGCTGTTGACGATGGTGACGTGCTCGTCCACCAGCTGCGCCATGTCCTTGTCGTTGGTGGAGATGACCGTGTCGATGCCGGCCTCGGTCGCCAGCCGGGCCAGGGTGCCGATGACGTCGTCGGCTTCGTAGCCGGGGATGGCCAGCAGCGGCAGCCCCATCGCGCGGACCAGGTCATGCAGGGGGGCGATCTGGCATTTCAGGTCCTCCGGCGTGGGTGGCCGATTGGCCTTGTACTGCGGGTAGATGTCGTCGCGGAAGGTCTTGCCGGGTGGGTCGAAGACCACGCCGATGTAGTCCGGCGAGCGCTCACGGACGATTTTGCGCAGCATGGCGGCAACGCCGTGGATCGCACCGGTGGGGAAGTCCTTCGAGTTGGTCAGCGGCGGCAGCGCGTGGTAGGCGCGGAACAGGTAGGAGGAGCCGTCGATGAGAACCAGGGTCTTGCTTGCCATGAACGCGCTGCGCCAGTGTCGCCAGCCCGGCCGGGGCCATCGGAGGGCGGCAGTATAGAACCCGCCCGGCAATTATTCATGCCGGCGCGTGCCGCATCGGTGTTGCAGCGCAGCCCGCGCCGGCGCAGCCGGATGCTGTGGACAAAGTATCGGCGATGCGGGACGATAAACCCGACATGCCCAGACAAAAAAACGCTTCGCCGAGCACAACCATGAACCTGCGTCCATTGTCCCTCCGCGCACTCCTCGCCCTGGCGACGCTGCTGTGCAGCACGGCCGTCATGGCACAGGACGCCGCACCGGTGGAATTCGACGAGCCGCCGCCACCGCCCGACCCGATGATCTCAGGCCAGCCGATGGAGCTGGAGCCGCAGGTCACTATCGTTCGCAGGGACGACGCCACCATCGAGGAGTACCGCATCAACGGGCACCTTTACCTGGTGAAGGTGAAGCCCGTGGTCGGCCCGGTGTATTACCTGATGGACAGCGACGGCAACGGCTCGATGGACCAGCGCATGAGTCAGCTGTACGACGAGCCGATCATTCCCAAGTGGGTGCTGTTCAGCTGGTAGGCAGCCTGTAGAGGGCGGGCCGGAACGCAGGCAACCGGGGCGCGCGCGGGCGGCCCCTGGCAATGCAGGGGCAGTAACGCGCGCATGGCGGTTTACACGGATATCACCCGCGCTGATCTCGAGGCGCTACTCGGGCATTACCGGCTCGGCGCCCTGAGCGGCTTCCGCGGCATCGCCGCCGGGGTGGTCAATTCCAATTTCTTCGTCGACACCACACACGGCCGCTACGTGCTGACGGTGTTCGAGACGCTGCCCGCCAGCGAACTGCCGTATTTCCTGAACCTCACCCATCACCTGGCCGCGCGCGGTATCGCCTGCCCCGACCCGGTGGCCGACGGCGGCGGCCGGGTGCTGCAGGAACTGCACGGCAAGCCCGCGGCGCTGGTGCACTGCCTGCCAGGGGCGCACCTGGAGACGGTGGATCCAGCGGCCTGCGCCCTGGCCGGCGCCGCGCTCGCGGCACTGCACCTGGCGGGGGCGGACTTCGGCGAGCGTCGTCCCAACCCCCAGGGCCTGGACTGGGCCCGCGGCTGCCGTGATCAACTCGCCGGCGTGCTTGCGGGCCAGGACAGCGATCTGCTCGACGAGGAACTGCGCTTCCAGGCCGAGTCGGCGCGCGCCGGGCTGCCGAGGGGCGTGATTCATGGCGATCTGTTCCACGACAACGTGCTGTTCGAGCAGGGCCGTATCAGCGGCATCATCGACTTCTACTACGCCTGCGATGACGTGCTGCTGCTGGACCTCGCCATCGCCGTGAACGACTGGTGTGCCGGCGACGATGGGGTGCTGGACCAGGCCCGGCTGCGGGCCATGCTGGGTGCCTACGCGCGGGTGCGGCCGGTGGCCGGCACGGAGCTGGCGCTGTGGCCGGTGATGCTGCGCGCGGCGGCGCTGCGATTCTGGGTGTCGCGACTGATGGACAAGTACTTCCCGCGGTCCGGCTCCCTGACCACCATCAAGGACCCGGACGAGTACCGGGACATCCTGCGGTTGCGGCGCGAGGCCGATGAAGCCGACCACAGCCTGTGGAAATGTGATTGAGTTCGCAGCCTGTTAACGGGGCCGTAAAGGCGGCGTCATGGAGGGTTTTCCGAGCAAGAATTTTTATCGTCACCATAAAAACATTTTGATTTACATCGGCTCCGGATCCGGCAGATTACGCGCGAAGGCACCTCCGGTGTCTGGCCATGGTAACCAGGCAGGAGCTTCTTACATGGGTCGCAAGCGCAAATTTTCCGCTGATCTGTTCGATGATGACAGCTGGGAAAGCGAGGATGGCGAGCTGTCTGACGAGGATGCTGACGCCATTGACCTCGGCACACCCGATGACCATCGCAAAACGGCGCGGCAGCGCCTGGAAGACTACTTCGAGATGAAGCAGCTTCGCCAGCAGCTGGGCGAAGACCCGCTCGACGACTACCTCGCCCTGTAAGCGCAAGGGCGAGGCCGCATCAAGCGCTAGCCGGCGTCGCAGTCCCGTGACGCCGCCAGCACCCCGATCACTTTTTCAATCAGGCCTTCACGCTCACTGTCCTGGGCGAACACGGCGTAGAACTGGCGCTGGATGCGCGGCGCGTCGGCCACTTCGTGCAGGCGGCCGGCGGCAATGTCCGCGGCGATGGTTGCCGCGGCCAGGTAGGCAGAGCCACCGGCGCTGAGCAGGTAGTCCCGGGCCATGCCCGCCAGCGAGAAGCGCAGCACCGGGAGCGGCGGCGCCTCGTTCTCGGGGCTGAGCTGGGCGATCTGCAGGCCGGGCCAGTCCACCGCCACGTAGCCCCCGTTCAATGCCTCGGCCAGCGACAGCGCCGGCCGGCTGGCGACCATCACCAGCTCCACGCTGCTGACCGGACGCGTGACCATGCCACTCAGGCGCGGCGGCTGGAACATCAGCGCGACATCCATGCTGCGGTCGAGCAGGCGACGCAGCAGGGTTTCCGAATCATGGGATTCCAGGCTCAGGCGCGTGTCGGCCAGGCTGCGGCACAGCAGGTTCACCGAAGCGCGCAACCCGGCCTCCCAGACGCCAGCCGTGGCGCCGATGGTCAGCGCGGAATCCGGACCTTCACCCATGCTGATCACCTGGCGGGCACGGGCCCAGGTGCTGACCACCTTGTCGGCGTGGGGCAGCAGCCGCTGGCCAGCGGGCGTCAGACGGATATTGTTGCGTTCACGGGTGAGCACCGGAACCCCGAGGGTCTCCTCGAGTTGCCGGATACGGGCACTGACCGCCGACTGGGTGATGAACAGGTTCTGTGCGGCGCGCCCGAAGTGCCGGGTGCGGTTGACCTCCAGAAAGGTGCGCAGCAGTTCGATGTCCATGCAGCGGGCCCGAGGGTCAGAGCATCACAACGGTGGCAATGCCGAGAAAGGCACAGAAGCCGATGACATCCGTCACGGTGGTGAGCACCACGCCCCCGGCGATGGCAGGGTCGATGGCCATGCGCTTCATCACCAGGGGGATCAGGGCGCCCGCCACCGCCGCGCATAGCAGGTTGACCACCATTGCCACCGCGATCACCACGCCCAGTACCTGGTTGTCGAACCAGAACCAGGCCGCCACGCCGACGATCACGCACCACACCGCAGCCTTCAGACAATCGACCGCCAGTTCCCGGCGCAGCAGCAGGCGGGCGTTGGCCGGGCCGATGTGACCCAGGGCAAGGCCGCGAATGACCAGGGTGAGCGTCTGCCCGCCGGCGATACCCCCCATGCTGGCCACCACCGGCATGAGAATGGCAAGGGCGACGATTTCCTGGATGGTGGCCTCGAAACGACCGATGACCCAGGCCGCCAGGAAGGCCGTAGCGAGATTGATACCCAGCCATACGGCCCGCCGGCGGGCACTGGCTCCGACCGGGGCGAATGTATCCTGATCCTCGCCCAGACCGGCGAGGCCGCGAAGTGAGTGGTCACTTTGTTCGCGAATGACATCCACCACATCATCGATGGTGACTTCACCGAGCAGGGTGCCTTTGTCGTCCACCACGGCGGCCATGATGAGGTCGCGCTGTTCGAAGATGCGCGCCACCTCGGCGGCCGTGGTCGAGGCCTCGACACTGGCGGCCTCCGGGTCGAGCAGATCGCCGACCATGTCGGCCGGGTCGTGGACCAGCAACTCGACCAGGCGCACCGCACCGAGGTAGCGGTTGGCGCGGTCGACCACGGCCAGCTCGCGTGAGCGGCGAACCAGGTCCGCCTGCAGGCGCAGGTAGCGCAGGGCCACTTCGAGGGTGACGTCCGGGCGCAGCGTGAGCACGTCCGGGTTCATCAGGCCGCCGGCGCTGTCCTCGGGGTAGGTGAGCGCCTCGGTGATGCGATCCCGGCGCTGCTCGTCGAGGGAGCGCAGCACCGAGGGAATACGCTCCTCGGGCAGGTCCTGCAGGATATCGACCGCGTCGTCGGTATCCAGGCCATGGGTGGCGGCCGCCACCTGGTGCGGCGCCATGTCCTCGAGCAGCGCCGCACGGACGCTGTCATTCGCATGCGAAAGCACATCACCCTCGGTGCCCGGCTCCAGCAGGGTGAACACCGTGCTGCGCTCACCGGCCGGCAAGGATTCGAGCAGGTCGGCAACTTCCGAGGCGTGCAGCGCCGCCAGTTCGGTGCGCACGACCCCGACCGCTTCCTCTTCGAGAGCGGCACTGACGCGCTCAAGCGCCGAGAGCTGGCTTGTTTCCTCTGCCTCTTCGATCATCCTCGCTTGCCGTTGCTGCCGGCGGCCACGGGCGACAGTACCGAGGGGTATGCTCCGGGGCCGGCAAACGGTACCAGTTTATCAACCTTGGATTGGCGACACCCCATGTAAAGAATTTCCGGCGGCAGTGGCCGGTGAACTGCAGCGACGCTTACGCTGCCATGGCTGGCCCGAACGGCCGTGCGGCCGGGGTGGAGCGAGCGCGCCCCGGGCCATCGCCGCATGGGCCGCTCGCGGCCGGGCTTTGCCCGCCGCCCGGCTGCCCGTGTCCTCGGACTTAAAATTCGAGACTCTCGACAGCGCCCCATTCAAGCGCGCTCTTGACCCCCTGGCGGGATCTCAGCCGTCGCCGTTAATAGGCCGGATGTCGAAGTGAAGCACCTCTTCGCGAACACCAAGTTTCGAATAAAGCCGGGTGGCGGGTTCATCGCCATGATCCGCCTGGACGGAGACAACCCAGGCATTCAAGCGGGTCGCCAGCACCTGCAGCGTCCTGATCATCGCAGTGGCGGTACCCGCTCGGCGACATTCCTCTGCGACCGCGAGATCATAGATGTAGATCTCGGAACGCGCCTGCTCGAACTTTGGCAGCAGGTATGCGGCCAGGCCGCCAACCACCTGGGAACCCGAGACGGCGGCGATGGCGATAACAGTTTTCTCCGACAGCAGGCCGCGCAGGTACTGGTCACTCGGCTGATTGGCGCTGTAGGTGTTCGGATCTTCGAACGCGGCCGCGAAGACACCCAGCACCTCGCGCAGGACCGCAACGTCGGCAGGCTGCAGGATTCGGACGTCGAAGTTCATCTAACGAGCCTGTAGAAAAACCCGGTTGGCGCGGAAATTGGAAGATTCCCGGCGGCCCTTTACCCCTCCCAGCAGGGAGATC